>CAZNNJ010000103.1:0-11373 GCA_964574305.1 uncultured Rhodospirillales bacterium
GGGGGGCGGGCGAGCCCTCGCCCACGACGCTTCGGGTGCGGGGCGCCGGCGGCACCAACCGCTTCCGTCTGGTCGATACGAACAAAGACGGGCATGCCACCAACCCCTCGGCCGGCTATGTCCCCTGCATCTATGACCTGAAGCCAGGCGAGGCCCTGCTGGTCGAAATCGACCGGCCCCGGGCGCGCTATTGGAACATCCATCTGGGCGACGTCTGGTGGCAGGTGACCGACTTCACCCACCACCAGAGCAGCCTCAACGGCCATCAGGTGAAGTTCGGCAGCGACGGCAAGGCGCGGATCGTGATCGCAGGAGAAGACCCTGGCGTCGCCAACTGGCTGGATACGGTCGGTGTTTCGAAAGGAGTTGCCCTGGTGCGCTGGTATTTCACCGACTTCTATCCGGAGCCGGCGGCGCGGGTAGTGCGGATTGGGGATTTGCGGGTTGTGCTGCCGGAGGACACGGTTTGGGTGACGGCTGAGGAACGGCGGCAGGTGGTCGCCCAACGGCGTGAGGCGGTTATGCGACGGTATGGGCACTAAGGTGCTTGGGGCGGCTTTCACCCTCACCCTAACCCTCTCCCATCAAGGGAGAGGGAATCACGATTCACATCCTCCGCATCAAATTCATGTCCCTCCCCCTTGATGGGGGAGGTGAGGAGAGGGTGAAACCTCCCGCCTCGCAATTGCAAACAGCAAAGCTCAAAAAGGAGCTCAGGGGAATGCCGCAACAACTGGTCGATCCGAGCAAGCCCCTCGGCCGGCCCGAATGGGTCGCGAAGCTCAACGCGGAAGGGCTGATGTGGCGAAGCGCGGGGATGCTGCGCGAGATGGTGCCGCTCGACGAGCGGTCGCTGGTGGACGCGGCGAAGACCATGACCGGGCTTACCGACTTCGGCGAGGATGACTGGCGCGAGCCGTTCCAGGTGCTGTTGAAATCGCTGGAGGAAGAGGCCGAACTGACCCTGACCGGCCGGCTGGCGACGCGGAGCGAGATCGTCCTGTGGCTGCGCACCCGGCTGATGCTGACCGACCTCTTGAGGCGCCATCCGGAAATCCTCGACACCCCGGTCGAGAAGCCGATCTTCATCGCCGGCCTCGGCCGCAGCGGCACCTCGATCCTGCAGGAACTGCTGCACCAGGACCCACGCCTGCGCACGCCCTTGTTCTGGGAGGCCTATTTCCCAGTCGATTCCGCGATCTCAGGCGGGACCGACGAACGGGCGCAGGCGGCGGGGCACGGCATCGCCCATCAATGGGTGCGGATCACCCCGGAAATCCAGACCATGCATGAGGTGGCCGGGCACCTGCCGGCGGAGGATTCGTCGCTGTGGAGCTTCACCTTCGTCAGCGACAGCATCATGTCGTTCTACCAGATCCCGACCTATCACGCTTACGTGAACCGGACCGACGCCGACATCGTCTATCGCTGGCACAAGCGCATGCTGCAGGCGCTGCAATGGAAGCAGCCTGGGCGGCGCTGGTTCGGCAAGTCCGCCACCTATCACCTGACCCACCTGCCGACCCTGATGAAGCATTATCCCGACGCCTGCATCATCCAGACCCACCGCGACCCGCTGCGCATCATGTCGTCGGTCGCCAACCTGCTGCGCGCCTTCTACTGGCAGCGCAGCGACAAGGATTTCGACGCGCCGGTGTTCGAGAACCTGATGGTGGGGGAGATGACCGCCAGGCTGCTGGAAGGCGTCATGGACGACCGCGACCGGGGCGTCGTGCCACCCGGCCAGATCGTCGATTCACGTTATCAGGACCTGATGGCCGACCCTGTGGCGGCGATCGGGAAAATCTATGCCGCCTTCGGCATGGATTTCGATGGCGCCGCCGCCAAGCGTATTCGGGATTACCTCGCCTTCAAGCCGAAGCATAAGCACGGCGTCCACCGCTATACCCCGATGGACGCCGGGCAGATCGCGGAAAACCGGCCCTGGTTCCGGCGCTATCAGGAACGCTATGGCGTGCTCAACGAGGAAGGGTAGGATGGACCGGGCGTCCAGGCCGAACCGCTGAACCTGCCGGCGTCATCGAACCAAGCCAGGGGATACAATGCCCACCGAAACTGTCGCCCACCTGAACGCCGATTTGATCCGATCGCTTCCGGACGATGGTCCGGTCGTCATGCTCAATCTGGTGCGTCTGCGCGAGCGGTCGCTGAACGGCGAAGGCTCGGGGTGGGACGCGTATCAGCGTTACAGCGCCGCGGTCGTCAAGCTTCTGAGGCCGCGCGGCGCAGCGATCCTGTGGGCCGGCAATGTCGAGGGCGTGGCGCTGGGCGTTCCCGAGGCCAATCGATGGGATTATGCGGTAATGGTCCGCTATCCCAGCCGGGCGGTCTTTCTCGAGATGCTGACATCCGCGGAATATGCCGCCGCCAATGTCGAGCGGGAAAACGCTCTGTCAGACCACGCGATCCTGGCGATCAGGGAGACATTCGGCAAATTCCGCGATTGAACGGTCAGCCGCCGATCGGAAAGCGTTTCGAGCCCGGCCCGATCAGGTACCAGAGCAGGAAGCCGATCAGCGGCAGCACCAGGATGATGATGACCCAGATCAGCCGCTCGACCGGCGTGCCGCCGCTTTGCAGGATCGCGATCAGCGCCCAGATGTCGAGCAGCAGGACGAGCACGTAACCGACATCGTAAAACATCCTTGAACCGCCCTTCCGCGCCGCCGGCGCATGAGGAAATCCGATTTCAGAGCGAACCTGCGGATCATACCGGAGGTTCCGCACATATGCGCCGTGGAACATTCCCGACGCCTGTGAACCTGGTTATACCAGAAAAACCGCGTGCAAACCCGATCGGCTGCTGAGAGTGACCGCTGAGACCGCCATCCATAGCCATACCGGCTCGGCCGTGCTGGAGCCGGCCGAGCCCACGCTCAAGGCCTGCCGCGCCTGCGGCCTGGCGCAGGCGCTGCCGGCGCCGCGTCCCGGCCATGACCGCAAATGCGCGCGCTGCGGCGAGACGATGGGGAGCGGTCTCATCCATCTCGACATCGCCTATCCGCTGCTGCTGACCATCGCCTTCGCCTTCGCCGTGGCGCTGACCGTGCCGCTGGCGCGGATTTCGCTGTCGGGCCAGCATGCCGCGGCCGATCCGATGACCGGAGTCTACGGCTTCCTCAGCTACGGCAACTGGCCGATGGCGCTGTTCGCCTTCGTCTGCGTCGTCTTCGCCCCGCTGGGCCGCGCCATCGGCCTGCTGTTCGCCGTCCACTGTGTCCATACCGGGTGGCGACCGCGGTCGCTGCCGCGCCTCTACCGCTTCACCGAGGATTTGAGGCCCTGGTGCATGCTCGACGTCTTCCTGGTCGGGGCGCTGATCTCGATGACCAAGCTGCACGACCTGGTGCGGGTCGAGATGGCGCCCGGCCTGTGGGTATTGATGGGGCTGGTCTGGACGCTGGCCCTGTTCGATTCGCTGTTCGACCGCCACCGTTTCTGGGATTTCATCCAGGAACCCGAGGCCGTGCCGCCGGGGGCGAACGCGGTCAGCTGCATCCATTGCAACCTGCTGCAGGCGCCGGCGCACGACTGCCGCCGGTGCGGCGCGCAACTTCACCATCGCAAACCCGGCAGCGTGCAGATCACCTGGGCGCTGGTGATCTCGGGCGTCATCCTCTACATCCCGGCCAATCTCTATCCGGTCTTCACCATCGTCTCGTTCGGGCGGGGCAATACCTCGACCATCATCGGCGGGGTGCGGCAGCTGATGGAGGGCGGCGACTGGCCGCTGGCCGTGATCATCTTCGTCGCCTCGATCGTCGTGCCGCTGATCAAGCTGATCGGTCTGGCCTGGCTGCTGGTCGCGGCCAAATGGCCGCAGCCGCGCCGCCTGGTCGCCAACACCAGGCTGCACCGGCTGATCGAGGTGATCGGCCGCTGGTCCGCGACCGACGTGTTCGTCGCCGCCCTGCTGTCCGGCCTCGTCACCCTGCAGAATCTGGCGACGGTTGTGCCCGGCCCGGGCGTATTGGCTTTCGGCGCCGTCGTGTTCCTCACGATGGTCGCGGCCATGACATTCGATCAGCGTCTCCTATGGGATGCGGCGGAGATTGCGGATGAGTGACGAAGAACCGAGACAGGACGAGGGGGCCGCGGCCCCCGCCGCCGTCTACCGAGCCCGCCCCTTGCGCATCATCTGGTTGCTTCCGGTCATCGCGCTCGCTATTGCCGGCTGGTTCCTGGTCGGCAGCATTCGTACGCGCGGCCCCGAGATCACCATCCGCTTCGAGACTGCTGATGGGCTGGAGGTCGGCAGGACCCCGATCAAGCACAAGGATGTTGTGCTGGGCACGGTCGAGGGGCTGAAGCCGGTCGACGGCTTCAAGCATGTCGAGGTCACCGCCCGGATGAACCATCTGAGCGAGGAGTATCTCAACGCCGGCACGCAATTCTGGATCGTGCGCCCGCGCGTCTCGGTGGAGGAGACACGAGGCTCGTGCCACCTGCGGTCCGCGGCCTATTTCGAGCTGGCGCCCGGCGGTGGCGGCAAGGGCGACCGGTTACCCGGGCAGGGGAAGCCGCCGACCGTGGGCCCCGACGCCAAGGGCAAGGCCTTCACCCTGCTGACCGACGACCGGGGCACGCTGGAGCAGGGCTCGTCCGTCATCTATCACGGGGTGAAGGTGGGCGAGATATTGGGCTACACGCTGTCGACCGAGAAGCCGCCGGTCTCGGTCCAGATCTTCGTCGACGATCCCTATACCGACCTGGTCCATGCCGGCACCAAGTTCTGGAATGCCTCCGGCGTGCAGGTCAGCGTCGGCGCCGGCGGGCTCAAGGTCAATGCGCGGTCGCTGCAGACCATCTTCCTGGGCGGCGTGATGTTCGACGTGCCGCCGAACGGCACCGCCGGACCGGCCGCCAATGGGGGCGACAAATTCGCCCTCTATCCCGACCAGCGCCATGCCGAGGACGCGGCATACGGCATCAAGGTGCGCTTCCTGCTGAAGCCCCAGGACTCGATCGCCGGCCTCGACCCGGGCGACGACGTGACCATGTTCGGGCAGAAGATCGGCCAGGTCGACGACGCCCATATCGAATTCAACGCCGCCGCCGGCAAGGCCGAGGCGATCATGCTGATCGGCATCGAGCCCGAGCGGCTGAACTTCAAGGACCTCGACGCCAAAAGCCCCGACCTCGCCGCCAAAACCGCCGCCCTGTTCCAGCACCTGGCCGAGCAGAAGCTGCGCGCCCAGCTGGTGCCGAGCAACCTCTTGACCGGTCAGAAGCAGGTCGATTTCGACTTCGCCCCGGACGCGGAGCCGGCCAAGGTGATCGCCGGTGGCGCTTATCCCGAATTCCCGATGGTGGCGGCCGACGACCTCAATGCCGCGATCAAATCGCTGCGCAAGACGCTGAAAACGGTCGACGGCGTCGTCTCCTCGCCCGAGATGAAGCATGCGATCCAGGAACTGGACAAGACGCTGACCAACCTGGACGGCGTGACCAAACAGGCCAATGCCCAGATCGGCCCGCTGATCGACAAGCTCCGCAATTTCGCCGACACCGCCGACGACACGCTGAAGAAGGCCAGCACCTCCGGCGGCCAGGGCGGCGACCTGCCCGGCACCTTGCGCGAACTGAAGGAGGCCGCGCGGTCGGTCCGCACCCTGGCCGATTACCTCGAAAACCACCCTGAATCGCTGCTGCGCGGGAAGTCGAAATGACACGGATTTCTTGGATCGGCGCCGCCCTCACGCTGGCGCTCACGGGCTGCGGTAGCCCCGACAACAAATACTTCACCTTGAGCACCGATGGTCCGGCGACCCCGGCTTTACAAGCCGCCATGCGCACGGTGAGCGTCGACGAGGTGACCATCCCCGCCTATCTCGACCGCCCCCAGATCGTCATCCGCCAGGACATGAACCGCGCCGACATCCGCGAATACGAACGCTGGATGGAACCTCTGGACAGCATGCTCCGCCGGGTATTGGCCGCCGACCTGGCCGCCCGCCTGGGCGCGGGCCGCGTCCTCGACCGGCCGGCCAAGGACACCGCCCTCATCGCCATCACCATCGACGAATTCGGCCGGGACGGCGACCGCGCAGTGCTGCGCGGGCAATGGACGGTGAAGACAGCCGGGAAGGACGGCCCTGGTGTGGCACACAGCTTCAGCTTGGAGGAACCGGTGGATAAGGCCGAGGCGCCGGACATGGTGGCGGCGATGAGCCGGCTGGTCGGGGAACTGGCGGATGAGGTGGCGGGCGCGGTTAACGTGTAACCCGATACTCAGCTCAATCAGGGACTGCTGTCAGAGGCCGCCGCCTTCTGAAGAATCTGAACCATTTTCTTGATTACATCATCCTCTGTAGTGCCTGCCGGAAATATAATCCTGTTATTCGGATCCTCCTCCCACCCCCTATCGGGCCGCCTGCGTTGCCCCTGAATCTCGTAAACCCCATCCTCTATGATAATATTCCAGGGCTGTGCTCCGCGTGCGAATGTTGAGAAGTTTTTAACTCCTGCGTATTTCAGCACGACCGCTTGGGAATAATTAGAAGGAGAATAATTCTCCAGAATGGGATTTCCTCGCATTATATTTTCTTCGAGCGCTTTTCCAAGAGCTTCAGTGCCAGAAGCCGGAACCACGGATACGGGATCAATCTCCTGGTATCCGCCCGAAGGCACTTTAGCCATTGTCGGGAGATAGACGATACCCTTCCTAAGATACAAACCGAAGACAATCATAGGTCGTCAATCCTCGATGAAATTGAATTCCAAACCTAGCTGGCGTGCATGTGACCGAACGGCATCAAAAACGCTACGCTGAGTCGAAGTCATAGAGCCTTTTGGAACTACGACATTCAAAGATTTTCCATTTATTTCGCGTGACAAAATTCTTCTGCCGCCCCACATCGCACCGTCAAAATCATCGAGCTTATCTACGTAAGAGTTCAATCGGCTCATAAGCCGGGCGGGGTCCTGATAGGTGCCGGCCCTAAGATCGACGCTTTTCCAACTAGTCGCTATCCCGTTCCAAAAGCGATCAATCGTTGGGTAATTTGAAGGCAATTCGCCGGGACCTCCATATTTTTGCTCCAACTCACTTCCACGGGCAGCCCAACCCTTTTCCCAAGATTCACTGGGCTGATTAGGATCCCGTGCGGCTGGTTCATCTTCCGGGCCGGATGGCTCATCAGGCGGCCCGCCGCCCGGTACCAGCCCAAGTTGCATCAACTGGGCTGCTGCGTCGATGGTCGTACGACCAACTTCGCTTGGATCGATGTGGGTTAGGTACTCGTATTTGTCGAGAATCGCTCGACGGTCGGCTGTCGTCGGATTGTTTTTCGTTGCGATGTCGTGCAGCGCATCCCACAGCTTTAATGCATCGTCCAAATCTCCAGTCTGGACGAACTGCCGATCGATTTCCTTGGCGATTGCCGGGGCATCACTAAGCCTCGCATTGGCGATCGATTCGAGCAGGTCGCCAATTTCATCGTTGCGATTGCCGTCCGGTAAATGAACCCAGTCCGCAGGTAGTGGAAATGGGTTATCAACTCCGTCGCTCTTGGGCGCTTGCTGCCCTTGCCAGAACGGATTGCCCCGCTGCTCGTAAGCATCGAGGAAATGCTCGATCTCATTATTCAGCTGAGAGGAAAGAAGCTGAACCTTCGGTTTTACTGAGGCTCCACCACTTCTTGCAGTCCAACGGCCACGCCAATCGCGAGGCTCGTCCGGATCGTACTTCAGAAGCGCATCGGCCTGGGCAATCCGCGCAGCACCGTTCCAGTCCGGTTCAGGAAATTTGAGGAGAACCGCAGACGTCATCGCGAGAGCGGTTTCGCCTGCATTTAATGCGTGCGCGATCGCCTCGAGCCGCTTCACGGCAACTTCGGAAAAAGCGCCCGGACCATATACCGAAACCAAGAGACGCTCGACTTCCTGCGCCGGGCGCGACGTAAACCCTTGTTCCGAGTGATTGAGCAATGGAACGCCTGCGAGTTGCAGGCCTTCCTCGCTACAGCTTAGGCCGAGACTCCCCGGAAAATTGGACAGTTTGAAAACTCTCGCGGCTGCGATTCCCATCGTTGCCTCTCAGTACGATAATGGTTTCATTGTACATATTTTGCTCCATTTGTTGATGTTTCGTTCGATTGCACGAGGATAGCCCGATCAACTCTCCACTTCCCCTTTCGAATCAGCTAGATTCCTGCCCATGTGGAGATTTTGGATCAGCTTTGCCGTCCTGGCCTCGCTCACCGCCTGCGGCAGCGACCCCGGCCCCTCGGGGAGCGGCGGCGTCAGGGTTGCCAGCCTGTCCAATGCCGGCCTGCCGCCGCCGACGCAGTGCGTGCTGTTCGCGCGGGATTTCACCGGGGTGCATCTCAGGGGCGACGCCTATGCCTGGTGGGATGCGGCGGCGGGGGTTTATCCGCGCAGCGATATGCCGCATGCCGATACGATCCTGGTGCTGCGCGCGACCG
Source organism: uncultured Rhodospirillales bacterium (assembly GCA_964574305.1). GTDB lineage: Bacteria > Pseudomonadota > Alphaproteobacteria > BOG-932 > Roseiterribacteraceae > BOG-932. Next base: position 8,448 of record CAZNNJ010000103.1, read on the forward strand.
AGCAGCTGCATCTGGGCCATGTCGGGGTGGTGAAGAAGGTGGTCGGGCCACGCGAGATATTGCTGACCCACGCCAACTGGGGCAGCGACGACCCGACCCGCCGGGTGGTGCATGATTCCACCGCCGTCGTGGATGTCTCGCCCGGCAATGACTGGTCCGAGGTGCGCTTCTGGCACGCGCCGTCGCATGCTTTCGGCAAGGTCTATGCGGCGTATGGGTTCATTTACCCGAAGCGGTTCGACGAGAGCGGCCAGGCGGTTTGGTAGGGGGCGGCGTAGGCACGAAGCACCGCCCTGCGTAAGCATTTCACCCTCACCCTAACCCTCTCCCATCAAGGGAGAGGGAATCAGAATCATATCCCTCCCCCTTGATGGGGGAGGCTAGGAGAGGGTGAATGTAGGGGACAATAAGACTCTAGGGAGGAAGCCGATGGATATCGTCGACGTGCAGGTCCACGCCAATGTGCTGGGCATCGAGACCGCGCTCGCCATCATGGATGCGCTGGGCATCCAGGCGGTGCTGTTCGACGAGTATCTGACCGTTGCCGACGACGGGGCGCTGCATCCGGGCTACAGACTGCCGGGCGGCGCGTTCCGCAGTGTCGGGCCGAACGCGGAGGCGGCGGCGTTGCGCTATCCGGAGCGGTTCGGCTTCCTGATGCGGGTGGACCCGCTGGACCCCGGCATCGAGAGCTGGATCGAGGTGCTGACCGCCGCGCCCGGCTTCAAGGCGCTGCGCACCGTCACCTTCACCCCGGCCGAGGCGGCGGTGTTCGAGGGCGGCGGGCATGATCGGCTGTTGCGGGCCGCACGGGCGCACAACCTGCCGGTCTTCGTCACCTGCCCGCGCCGGGTGCCGCACCTGGCGCAATATGCCGAGCGCTTTCCCGACGTGCAGTTCATCATCGATCATTGCGGCGTGGCGTTCGATGCGCCGCGCGGCGAGGCGACGATCGACGATGCGGTGGCGATGGCCCGTTATCCCAATGTCGCCTATAAATGGGCGCACGCCCCGTCATTCCTGTCGACCGCGCCCTATCCCTTCCCCGACCTGGAGCCCAAGCTGAGGCGCGCCGTCGATGCCTATGGGCCTGAGCGGGTGATGTGGGCCAGCGACTATACGGTGAGCCGCCGCCGGGCGAGCTGGGGCGAGGCGCTGTTCTCCCTCCGCCATTCCCCGGTGCTGAGCGAGGACGAAAAAGCCTGGATCCTGGGCCGCACCGCCCGCAAGCTGCTGAACTGGCCGGCCCCGGAAAAGCCGCGCAAACCGGCGCCTTTGCATCCCCACCGGCTGGGGCACGAGGAGTAGCGGCATTCCCCTCCACCGTCATTGCGAGGAGCAAAGCGACGAAGCAATCCAGGGCCGTTAGCCCAAAACTTCCCGTGTGGCCCTGGATTGCTTCGCTACGCTCGCAATGACGAAGCCTGGGAGCCGCAATCCAAAGTCGCAATAAACAGTGGACTGTCAGTGTATTTGTGCGACTGTAACCACGTTCGGCGTCTGGTTTTTACCGGAGGGTTGCAATGGGTGACACGCATTATGACCTGGTCGTCATAGGGTCTGGCCCGGCGGGGGAGAAAGGCGGGGCGCAGGCCGCCTTCCTGGGCAAGTCCGTCGCCATCGTGGAAAAAGAATCAGGCTTCGGCGGGGCCGCCACCAACACCGGCACATTACCCTCCAAGACGCTGAGGGAATCGGCACTCTATCTCTCGGGCTTCGAGAAGCGCGGCCTCTTCGGCATCAATCTGGCGATGAAGGACCGGGTCACCGCCCGCGACTTCTTCTATCGCGAGAAGGAGGTGGTGCATTCCGAACAGGCGCGCATCACCGCCAATATCGCGCATCACAAGATGGCGGTCTATCACGGCGCCGGCGCGTTCGTTGACGCGAACACGGTGTGCGTCACCGCCGCCGACGGCACCCGCACCTTGCTGACCGCCGACCATCTTCTGATCGCCACCGGGTCGTGCCCGACCCATCCCGGCAACATTCCCTTCCACGACCCGCGCGTCTTCGATTCCGATTCGATCCTGCGGCTGCACGACATGCCGGAGCGGATGCTGGTGATCGGCGGCGGCGTGATCGGCTGCGAATATGCCTGCATGTTCGCCGCGCTGGGCATCAAGGTGTCGCTGATCGACGGGCGCGACCGGCTGCTGGGCTTCATGGATGCCGAGGTCAGCGAGGGGCTGAAGCAGGCCATGCACAAGCTCGACATCGACCTCTATCTCAGCGACACGGTGGATTCGATCGAGCCGGCCGACGAGCTCCATATCACGCTCAAATCCGGCCACCGCTTCCCGGTCGACATCGTGCTGGCCGCCACCGGCCGCGACGGCGCGACCAAGGACATGGGGCTGGAGGAGATCGGCGTCGTGCCGAGCAATCGCGGCCTGATCTCGGTCAACGAGCATTACCAGACCGCGGTGCCGCACATCTATGCGGTGGGCGACGTGATCGGCTTTCCGGCGCTGGCCTCCACCTCGATGGAGCAGGCGCGCATCGCCATGGCCCATGCCTTCGACTTCCGGTACAAGGAGCGGCTGGCGCCGATCCTGCCCTATGGCATCTATACCATCCCGGAATGCTCGATGGCGGGCGAGACCGAGGAGTCTCTGACCAAGGCCGGCGTCGATTACGTCTGCGGCCACGCCTATTACAAGACCAACGCCCGCGGCGAGATCATCGGCGACGAGGACGGCTTCCTGAAGTTGCTGTTCCGCACCGACGACATGAAGCTGCTCGGCGTCCATATCATCGGCGAGCAGGCGAGCGAGCTGGTCCATATCGGCCTGACCGCCCTGCTGTCCGGCGCCACCGCCGACCTCTTCATCGCCACCTGCTACAACTACCCGACCCTGTCGGAGATTTACAAATACGCGACCTACAGCGCGCTACAGGCGCGGATAAAGAAGCAGGCGGCGTA
>CAZNNJ010000104.1:0-11366 GCA_964574305.1 uncultured Rhodospirillales bacterium
GCGACGTTGCGTTGATCGGGCATTGGCCAGGGCCTCGCCGAAGTTTTCGTCTCACTCCTCGGGCGGGAAGGCCGTCGAAATGAGGGCGTTGGGTTCGGTCGAATGCTCGGTGAGGCCGGCGGCCGCGGCGAAACGGAGGGCGCGGGGGCGCGAGACCCCGGAAAAACCCGGATCGAGCAGAGCACCGATGATCTCGCGCACGCGGTCGGCCCGGAAATTGCCGCAGAGGAGACCGTCGCCCTCGGCCATGCCGCGCTGGAAAGCCAGCCTGCCATCGACATCGCCCGCGACGAGGCGCGCGAGTTGGCCCAGCAACTCGACCTCGAGGTGCTGCTCACCGCCCGCACCGGGGGCGATCTGATCGCCCTCGCCCGCGCCGGCCGCCACGTCGCCCCGAACGCAGCCCTGCCGGTTGGGCAGCGCATGCCGCTGGTGCCGCCCTTGGGCGCGCCCTTCATGGCCTGGGCGCCTGAGGCGCAGCTGCGCCAATGGCTGGCGCAGGCGCCGGAGGGCGCGCGCGATCCGGCGCCCTATCAGCGGCTTCTGTCGCTGATCCGGGCGCGCGGCTATGCCGTCACCCTGCAGAACCCGGTCCGCTCGCAGCTGGGCGAGGTCGTCGCCAGCCTGTCGGATTCGCCCAACGAGACGGGCCTGCGCAACCGCATGACCAGCCTGATCGCAGAGATGGGGCTCGACATCTATCACCTGGCGGCGATCGACCCGGCCCAGACTTACGATGTCGGCATGCTGTCCGCGCCGATCTTCCACGTCCACGGCCATGCCGCCTTCACCCTGTCGCTGCTGGGGTTCAAGGAGGCGTTGGGGGCCGATGCGATCCAGGACCTGGCGGAGCGGCTGATGACGAGCTGCCTGGTGGTCACGCGCAAGAGCAACGGCCGGGTGCCGTCGCTTGGCTCACAACACAGCAAAGGGGGAAGAGGATGAGGGCGCTGCTCTATACCGGCCAGGGCCGGATCGGTCTCAGCACCGACGTGAAGGTGCGCGATCCGGGGCCGGGCGAGGTGATCGTCCATATCCATGCCTGCGGCCTGTGCCGCAGCGACCTGTCGGTGGTCCACGGCAACATCCCCTGGCCGGCGCCTGCCGTGCTGGGCCATGAGGGGGCAGGGGTGGTCGAGGCGGTGGGCGCCGGCGTGACCAAGATCAAGCCGGGCGACCATGTCGTCATGCACACGGTCGCCAATTGCGGCCACTGTGCCCATTGCGAGTCCGGCCGCCCGACCCACTGCCGAGAGACCTTGGGCAACCGCACCACGCCCTTTTCGCTGGGCGACGGCACGCCGGTCAGCAATTTCGCCGCCACCTCGGCCTTCGCCGAATATACGGTGGTGAAGCAGGACCAGGTGGTGCCGATCGGCGACGATATCCCGCTCAACGCCGCCTGCCTGATCGGCTGCGCCGTGCTGACAGGAGTCGGCGCGGTGCTGAACCGGGCCAAGGTACGGCCGGGCGAGACCGCGGCGGTGTTCGGCATCGGCGGCGTCGGGCTCAATGTCATCCAGGGCCTGGTCCTGTCGGGCGCGTCGCGGATCATCGCGGTCGATACTATCGCCGAGAAGCGCGGCCTGGCCGAGGCCTTCGGCGCCACCGACTTCATCGACGCCACACAGGGCGATGCGGCCGAACAGATCCGCACCTTGCTGCCGCACAGCAAGACCCAGACCACCGGGACCTTCGGCTCCGGCGGGGTCGACTGGACCTTTGAATGCGCCGGCAGTCCCCGGGCGCTGAAGAGCGCGGTCGAGGCGCTGGACTGGGGCGGCGGCGCCGTCATCGTCGGCGTGCCGCCGCACGGCTCCACCATCGAGCTGCCGATCAACCCGATCGCCTATGTCGACCGCACCATCACCGGCACCCGCTACGGCTCGTCCCGGCCGCATATCGACATCCCGATGTATATCGATTTCTACCGCCGGGGCCGGCTGAAGCTGGATGAGCTGATCACCAAACAATACCCCATCGAGCAATTCGAAACCGCGTTCGAGGACCTGGAGCACGGCAAGCTGGCGCGCGGCGTGCTGGCGTTCTAGGCTCGATCCTACTGTCCGCCGGCCAGGAGATGCGGCGATACCGGGTCGTTCTCGATAAGCCGGATCTTGCTTTGCCAGGCGTCTTCCGCAGATTTCCGGAGAAAGGCTGCGCGCAGCTCCGGCTTTCCGAGCTTATGGTAGAAATCCGCCAGGAGATGGGCTTGCTTGTACGCATTCGGAAGGTTTACCAGAACCGCCATCTCCTCCAGGGCTTTGTCGATCAACTTGTAGCGCAGGTAAGTATTGATCGCGTGAAGCCGAATATGACAGTCTTCCGGATATTTGATTTTGAGAAGCGGAGCCAGTGTCGTCTCGCCGACGGTAAGTTTCGCCTCCCAGAATATTCGCCAAAGCGCGAAAAGATCCTGTGTCAGCCACGTTTCCGTCGACAGCGCCGTCAGCGTCCGGGCTGCCGATGCGCTATCGCCTCGCAGGAACGCGGCCGTAGCCCGAATGATCGTCTTGAACGTCTCATCCTCATACAGGGCAAGGTGGCGTTCCAGGAACAGCGTGCCTGCCTTCGCTCTTTGCAGCAGCAGCTTCAGTTTCTCGCCGCGATAGAGGGGCGAATTTCTCCGTCCGGAGCGGATGATGGTGCGCAACTCCCGGGCCGTCACGTTCGGGTCCTGAATCCGTTCGGCGAGAGGGCGCGATATCTGGCTTTCAGCCACCATCTTGATCACGGCATGTCCACAGAACGGCGCGACGACCGCGCTCGTGCCGCGGTGTTCCAGGATTCGTTCGGCATTCTTTTGATCGCAGACTTCCCGCGGATCGAAGATGACGAAGTTGTTGTCGCAGAGGTCGTCCAGCTTGATACGGTGGCCATTCTTGAGTGCCGGCCGGTAATAGGGGGCGGTTCTGACGTCGAAGCAGCCGACATCCTCCGGATTGATCGACCAGAGCGGGCAGAAGGCGAAGGCGGTCGAGGCCGACAGGGCCCGGGAAAATTTCAGCGCCCCGTAACCCCCCTGGCTGAACCCGAAGGTGACCACGCGCCGCCCGGCGATGGCCTCGATCGCGGCCGGTATTGCGCGTTCCATGTCATGTGGGGGATACCAGTTCGGCTCGGGCGTGACGAAACCGAGCACGGTGGCGCGCAGGGGATCGAGAATCTTCTGTCCCCAATACTGAACTCCATTCCAGACGAAGTTCATCTCGTTGAAGGACAGGACAACGGTATCGGTGCCCTTCTCATCCAGGATGAGACGGACATGGTCCGATTGAAATATTATCCGCCGGTTAGAAGGCGCCAGAGCGTTCACGCCAGTCCCAACTCCAAAGGTCCAGATCGTCTTCGTGCGCGGCGCGCCCGGCGGGTTCCGGCGCGACATGCTGTTGCAATATTCGCGACAAGCCCTCGATGCCGCGCCCGCGATTTATTGTGAGTGTCGAGCGCCGCGACGGAGCGCAGTTAAATCACTCTAGGCGCCAGTTTTCCATAGCGAAGTGAGTCCACAAAAAAATTAGGAGAGGAAGCATGACTGGGGATCAAAAGAATCTTTACGCCGAGCTCGCGGCGACCGGCCCGTACGAAGCCAGGATCGGTTCGGCGCTGATCACGATGGTCGAGCCGCATATCGGGCACGAATACAGCTATAACCGCTGGTATGAGGACGACCATTTCAATGCCGGCGCGATGGCGATGCCGTGGATGTTCTCGGGCCGCCGCTGGGTGGCGCCGAAGCCGCTGCAGGCCTATCGCTATCCGGCCGATTCCGCCATCGCCCAGCCGCTCGACGCCGGCAAGTATATCACGCTCTACTGGCTGACCGACGGCCGCTACGACGAGCACATGGCCTGGACCGTGGCGACCAACAAGCGGCTTCGCGCCGACGGCCGGGTGCATATGGAGCGCACCCATGTCTACACCGCGTTCCAGACCTATCGCGGCGCATCCTATCGCGACGCCAAGGGCCCGCGCGACATCCATGCGCTGGAATATCCTTACGGCGGCTTGGTGGTCGAGGTGATCGACGCTGCGCCGGGCAAGCGCGACGTGCTGCTCGACTGGCTGAGGTCCGAGCGCGTGCCGGTGGCGATCGCCGGGACCGACATTGCCCAATGCCTCTATTTCCAGCCGACCCCGCTGCCGGCCGACAAGATGCCCTATGTGAAGGATGTCGAGGGCGTCGATACCCGCCTGACCTTGCTCTGGTTCACGGAAGGTGGGCCGACCCGGTCCTGGGATTCGGTTTTCGCCAAGTCCGGAGACCGCGTCGCCCAGTCCGGCCTCGGGCGGGTCGAGCTCGTCGCGCCCTTCATCCCGACCTTGCCGGGCACGGACAGGTACGTCGATGAGCTGAGGTAAATTCCGTGGATTTGGGCGGCCCTTGATAGGCCGCCCGGCAGGTCACAAATATGAAATGTCCAGATGAAAATCGCGTCAGGCGCGTGACATAAGGATATGCCCCGACGCGTTCGCCGCCATGAGAGTCCGTGGCGCTGTTGAACCTTGCGGGGAAAGCATGACCACATTCACCGACCGTGAGCTGGCGCTCGAAGCCCATTATGCCGCGCAGCTGCTGGCGGCGTTCCGGGAACAGTTCGCGGCCGCCAAGCAGTTCGGGTTCCGCCTCGCCGCCTATCTCAAGGTCGACGACGCCGATGCCGAGCTGTTCGCGATCAAGTTCGCCGAAAGGTCCGTGGTCGAACGCGCCGACGTGAGCGAATATGCCGAGGCGATCGCCGCGCTGATGCAGCAGGATGCTGATGCAGCCGAGCGCCTGGTCCATCATATGGAGAAGAATCCCCTCACGCCCTACGCCAACCGGCCCTGGGTCGAGTTCGTCGCCGGCCAGATGCTGCTGCTGTTCGGCGCCGAAGGAACGGCTGCGACCACGGGGGCGAAGGCGCATTAGCTTTTCCGGGAGGAATGGAGGTTGCCATGGAGAGCGGCAGATTTGCGGCGCTCGTCCTGATCGTCGTCATCCTGGTCGGCGGGGTGGGGTATTACGGCTTCACTCAGCTCCAGGCGGTGAATGCCCGCATCGACATCGTCCAGGGCAAGGCCGAGAACGCCGAAACTTCGGCGAGCCAAGCCCAGGCTGCGGCGCGGGAAGCCAAGGCCGCGGTTGCCAGCACCGCGGTCAACGCATCGAAGCCGCCCGACATCGCGGCTCAGGTCAAGCAGGCGACCGACGCGGCTGCGGCGGCCCAGGCGGCCGCCGACCAGGCCAAGCAGGTGGCTGCCTCGCTGGCGGACCAGGAAAAGACCCGCAAGCACAAGTAACGCCTGCACCTGTCGCGACTCGCCATCTTGGTCTATAGAGGGGGCCGCTGGCCCCATAGCTCAACCGGATAGAGCATCAGCCTTCTAAGCTGAGGGTTGCAGGTTCGAGTCCTGCTGGGGTCGCCATAATCGTATGGTCGGCGGGAACTGCGCAGTTTATCGTGGAATCGAGCGATTGATGGATTGTGCGTTACGCCACCTTGCCTCGCACCTGCGTTACCTTCGGACTTCGGCTCCGCGACCCTGCCCGCCAAGTTCGAGAAACTTGGCCTTAATCTGTGCGAATAAACCGGGCGGGACAAAGCCATAGCTGAATATCCCAGGACGGCCGGGAACGTGTGTGAGACCGCCGTTCGGCCACTCATCGACGTTGTGCTCTGAGACAATCACCCAGGTCGGTGCATCATCCAGGCCGATTGCCTGACGGACTCTCGGCGGAATTTCGATCGCGACCGTATCTCCAGATGGTGCCGTATGAGTGATCGGCAGTATGACGACGAAACGCGGCGTCGTCGCGGAATCGCTGGCTGCCACGAGACAGGCTGGACGGTCCTTGCCCTGATCACGACCGATCTCGGCCTCGCGACGCCACAGATAATCGTAACGAATAACCAAGCCGGGTTTCGGTTCTGGCAGCGCCATGGGGAGCCGCTTAGTTCATCAGGTCGTCAAGGTGCGCATGCTCGGCGTCCATTTCGGCGCTACGTACCGCATCTATCACCACCGGTTCGGCGTCCGCTGTCCGGAAGGTCCGCCGCGCCGCTGCTATTAGCCAGTCGTAGTGATCCGCCGACATCAGCACCAGTTCGCGCCGGCCATGCCGTGTGATCTCTACCGGTTCGCGTCGCGCCTGATGCTGGAATTCCCCAAAATTGCGCTGAAATTCCATTGCTGTTGTTTGAGTCAAGATCGCCTCGGAGTGATGTCAACAGAATATCTGTATAATACGGATTATCTTGACAAGATCAAGGCCGGGAGTGCCATGGGCACGCGGCGCTAGCCTTGACGGTCGTTTCGATGTTCGCTGCTGGTCGCAATTCTCTAGAATGGTTGCTCGCCGACAGAAACTGGGATGATCCGCGGCGAGAGATTCTACAGCGGAAAGGCACGAAACGATCACCAGCGTGGACGACATTGCGCGACAGATTGCGACGCTAAAAGGCCGGCTGATCTTGCTCGACCGGGAACGGTCGGAAATCGCCGAACGATTGGGCGTGCTGGAACTGGCGCAGGCAGAGGAGAACGCCAAACAGCCGGCGCGTGCAACCGCAGCTGTCACGATGACCTCCCCGACCGCCGCGAAGATCGCACTTTTCCGGAGCCTGTTTCGCGGGCGCGAGGATATATTGCCGCGCCGCTGGGAAAACCCGAAGACAGGGAAGGCGGGCTACGCGCCCATGTGCCGGAACGAGTGGATACGCGGACTCTGCGGAAAGCCACAGGTCAAGTGCGGGGCTAGTCCGAATCAGGCACTCACCCCCATCGGAGACGATATCCTTCGTTCGCATCTCGCGGGGAAAGCGGCCGGCAACTCGGCGGATTTCACCGTGGGCATCTATCCCATGTTGCCGGACGAAACATGTTGGTTTCTTGCCACCGATTTCGACAAGAAGTCCTGGATGCAGGACGTCGCCGCATTCCGCGACACCGCGCGGGCAAAGGGTGTTCCCATCGCCATCGAACGATCCCGGTCCGGCAATGGCGCGCATGCCTGGATTTTCTTCGCCGAGCCGGTGCCGGCGGCCGAGGCCAGACGGCTTGGTGCGCTTCTGGTTACGGCGACGATGGAGCGCTGCCCCGATATTGGTTTCGATTCCTACGATCGGTTCTTTCCGAGCCAGGACACGATGCCAGCCGGCGGGTTTGGCAATCTGATCGCGCTTCCGCTGCAAAGCCGGCCGCGCGAAGCTGGCAACAGCCTCTTTCTCGATGACGAATTCCGTCCTTACGAAGATCAGTGGGCGTATCTGTCAACAGTCGGCCGGCTACCCAGGGATGAGCTGATATCGATAGTGTCCGAAGCTGCCGCCATGGGACAGATTATCGGCGTGCGACTTCCGTCGACGGAAGAGGACGATGAGCCCTGGACCGCGCTACCGTCTCGCCGCAGAAATGAACCGCCGATTGAGGGCGACCTTCCAGGCTCGGTCGAGGTGGTGCTGGGCAACCAGGTTTATATCGACCGAACGAAGCTCCCGCCGACTCTAGTGAACCGCATTATACGGCTGGCCGCATTCCAGAACCCCGAGTTCTATTCGGCGCAGGCCATGCGCCTGCCGACCTTCGGCAAGCCACGCATCATCTCCTGTGCCGAACTGTTCTCAAAACATGTTGCCCTACCAAGGGGATGCCTCGACGACCTGTTGGGCCTTCTCCGCGACACGGGCATCGCCGCCGAATTGCGTGACGAACGCCAGCTGGGACGACCGATCGGGATGCGGTTTCTCGGTGAGCTGACCCCGGAACAAGACGAAGCCGCCGCCGCCCTTCTCCAGCATGAAACCGGGGTGCTCGCGGCGACGACGGCATTCGGAAAGACCGTCATTGCCGCGAAAATGATCGCGGAGCGAGATCGCAATACCCTGATTCTCGTCCATCGCCGACAGCTTCTCGACCAATGGGTGGCGCGTCTCCAAACCTTCCTGGATATCCCGCCAAACAAGCTCGGCGTTATGCATGGCGGCAAGAAGAAACCAACCGGGAATATCGATGTCGCTCTCATGCAGAGTCTGGTGCGGAAGAGTGTCATCTCCGATTTGGTTGCCGACTACGGGCATGTCATCGTCGATGAATGTCACCACCTATCCGCTGTGGGCTTTGAAGCCATTGCGCGCGCGACCAAGGCTCAATACGTGCTCGGCCTATCCGCGACGGTGACGCGGAAGGACGGTCACCATCCCATCATCTTCATGCAATGCGGCCCGGTCCGTCATCGTGTCGATGCCAAGAAGCAGGCGGCCCTTCGTCCTTTCGACCACAAAGTCGTTTTCCGACGAACAGGATTCCGGCTCGCCCGGAGCTGTCCTGATGAAAAACCCACCATCCAGGAGCTTTATGCAAAGCTTGCACAAGACACAGCCCGGAACGACCTGATCTTCGATGACATACTGTTGGCGCTTGAGGCCGGCCGTTCGCCAGTCGTCATCACCGAACGCAAAGATCATCTCGACCTGCTGGCAGGCCGCCTGTCGAAGTTCGCGAAAAACGTCATTGTTCTCCGTGGCGGCATGGGCGTGCGGCAGTCGCGTGCGGCAACGGAATCACTGGCTACGATCCCGGCGGGTGAAGAACGGGTGCTTGTGGCGACCGGTCGCTATCTCGGCGAAGGGTTCGATGACGCCCGGCTGGACACACTGTTTTTGACCATGCCGATTTCCTGGCGCGGAATCCTTGCCCAGTATGCCGGCCGGCTGCACCGGTTGCACGCCCCCAAGCGAGATGTCGTCATCTACGATTATATCGATGAGGACGAGCCGATGCTGGCGAAGATGGCGGTGAAGCGGGAGGCCGGATACTGAAGCCTTGGATACCGAGCAGTGGAGTGAGTTGCTCGGGGATCGTCGCAACCTCTGTTCAGGCAGCTGCCGGTCGAATAGCGATTCGGCCGCACCCGAACTCGATTGCGCTGACACGTCCCGCCCTTCAGATTTTCGGCCGATCGAGAATCGGAGGAACGGATGGCGGCGAGTCGGCCCGGGAGATCGCGTCGGAAGGCGAAGAAGGTGCAGGAGCGGAGCCCCGGCTTCCAAGGCTGGAACACGACCGACGACGAAGAAGTCGAACGTCGCCGGTGGCGGGGGCTTACCGACATAGCCGCGGTGGAAAATCTGGAGCCCGACCATCCCTATTTCGGCACGTTTCGCGTGCGTTCGACCAGCGGCGGGACCTATGAAGTCGAGATCCGCTCCCTGACACTGCGGGAAAATTCCTGCGGCTGCCCGGATTGGGGGGTCAACGGGCTAGGTACCTGCAAGCATATCGAAGGCGTTCTCGAGGCGCTCCGCCGGAAACGGAAACGCGCCTTCGCCGCCGCAGGGCTGGCCGGCAGTCCTCGTATCGAAATATTTCCCGCCGTGGACGGATCCTATGCCGTGCATGTGCGCCGGCCTGGGAATGAGAGCGATGCGGACGCTGTCGTCGCCCGATACAGCACCGCTGCCGGATTGCTCGCGGGCGACCCGCTGACCATTCTTCCCACTCTCCGCGGTGAGCTGAATGGGCTAGCTCCCGGCGCCGTTCGATTTTCACGCCATATCGAGAGCCGACTGAAGGAAGAGCGCCGGCGCCGTCGGCGTGTCCACGACCGCGACCGGTTCCTTGCGAATGTCGAGGCCGGCGCGGCCACCCTCGATATCCTGCATCATCCGTTGTTGCCCTATCAGGTGGAGGGCATGCTGCATCTGGCCTTTGGAGAACGCGCGCTCCTGGCCGACGAGATGGGGCTCGGCAAGACGGTGCAGGCGATCGCCGCTTGCGAACTGCTGCGCCGCCTAAGGGGCGTCACGCGGGTTCTGGTCGTCCTGCCGGCTTCGCTCAAGGCAGAGTGGGAGGACCAGATCGCCCGCTTCACCGACCTCTCGGTGACGGTGGTGTCCGGTCCGCGCGCCGACCGGCTGCGGCTCTATACCGCGCAAACCTTCTTCTTATTGGTCAATTACGAGCAGGTTCTGATCGACTGGCACGATATTAATCGCCTCGTCGGCGCCGAGATCGTGATCCTCGACGAGGCGCAGCGCATCAAGAATTGGCAGACCAAGACTGCGCAGGCGGTCAAGGCACTGCGGAGCCCGTATGCGTTTGTGCTGACCGGGACGCCACTCGAAAACCGGATCGATGAGGTCTATTCCATCGTCCAATACCTCGATCAGCGGCTCCTCGGGCCGCTGTTCCGGTTCAATCGCGATTTCTATGTCCTCGACGAGCGCGGTCGCCCGATCGACTACAAAAATCTCGCGGGACTGCGCGAGCGGCTGGCGCCGGTGATGCTGCGGCGGCGCAAGGACGAGGTCGAGGATCAGCTTCCGGGACGGACGGTCGATACCTATTTCGTCGCGATGACGAAGGAGCAGCGGCTGCGCTATGCGGATTACGAAACTCCGGCAACGCGCCTGATCGCCCAGGCTCAGCGCCGGCCGCTCACCAAGGAGGAGTTCGACCGCCTGCAGCAGTTGCTCGCCTGCATGCGCATGATCTGCGACACGCCTTATATACTTGACCCTGACTGCCGCGTGTCGCCCAAGCTTGACGAACTTGAAAACATCCTGGTCGAGCTTCTCGCTGAGCCCGGCCGCAAGATCATCATCTTCTCGGAATGGGAGCGGATGCTCGAACTCGTGCGGGAACTGGCGCTTGAGCTCGGCGTCGAGTTCGCCTGGCACACCGGCTCGGTACCGCAGGACAAAAGGCGCGTCGAGATTCGGCGGTTCAAGAACGACCCTGTCTGCCGCCTGTTCCTGTCGACCGATTCGGGCAGCGTCGGCCTCAATCTTCAGGCGGCAAGCGCTGTCATCAATATGGATCTGCCGTGGAATCCGGCGCGACTGGAGCAGCGTATTGCCCGCGCCTGGCGCAAGTACCAGACGAGAACGGTAACGGTCATCAACCTGGTCTGCGAGAACTCGATCGAACACCGCATCCAACATATTCTGACGCAGAAGCAGGGGCTGGCGGATGGCGTGCTCGACGGGCGCGGCGATATCGCGGCCCTCAAAATGCCCTCGGGACGGACCGCGATGGTCGAGATGATGGCAGCGCTTCTACACCCGCCGGAATCCGTCGCGTCGGCGCCGGCCCAGGACTCCGGCCATCGGTTCGCGGCGCAAATCGTCGATCGCTTGAGCGCCTCTGTCTTATTGATCGAGCGACACCGTCGCGACGAGGGCGGGGAAACGATGGTCGTGGTCATGGAGGGGCTGCCGACCGAATTGAACGATGAGCGCCGGCGCTTGACCGAAGCCGCCGAGCAAGCGGGCATCGCCTCGATCGAAGTTATGGAACGTTCCGCATGGGAGGCCATCCGCCGATTGGCCGGGGCTGGCATTGTTCGGCTGACCGAGGCCGGAGAAGTTCTGCATCGATCCCCC
>CAZNNJ010000105.1:0-11325 GCA_964574305.1 uncultured Rhodospirillales bacterium
GTGCCGGAGGGAGCCGGGGATTAATTTACACGCCAGGCATTGTGGCCGGCCGCTGGTAATCACCCGTACGCGCGCGGGAGGGACGCCTGCCATGTCGGCCGTGGGCCAGCATCGTGGCATGCTGGTGGCCGAGGGGCGCGGCAATGTCCGCAATCTGGTCTGCCCGTATCATCACTGGGTCTACACGCTGTCGGGTGAACTCGTCGGCACGCCGGCGATGGAGCGGACCTGCGAATTCCACCCGGCCAATCACGGCCTGCCGCGGCTCAAGGTCGAGGTCTGGCAGGGCTTCGTCTTCGTCAATTTCGACCCCGCCGCCGCCCCGCTGGCGCCGCGCCTGCGCGCGCTGGACGAGGTCGTCGCGCATTACGACTTCGCCAATCTGGTCGGGCCGCCGCCGACCGACGCCATCCGGTACAATTGGAACTGGAAGGTGATGTTCGAGAACAACAATGACGGCTATCACGCCAACAAGCTGCATCGCGGGCCGCTGCACGATCCGGTTCCCAGCAAGCTGGCGAGCTTCCCAGAGCTGCCGGGGGACACGGCCGGCTATTACCGCATCAACGGCTCGCTGCATCCGGATGCCAGCTTCAACCCGACCCACAAGGCGCTGCTGCCGGTCTTCCCGGCCCTGACCGAGGCCGAGCGCAGCCGGGTCATGTTCGTCAACGTGCCGCCGACCCTGTCGCTGGTGATGAACACCGACATGGTCCTCTATCTCATCATGCAGGCGGAGGACGCGGATCATCATTCCATGGTCATGGGCTCGCTGGTCACGCGCGATGCGATGGAAAACCCGATGTTCGACCGGCTGATGAAGATCAACCAGGAGGCGGTGCAGGAGATCGTCTCGCAGGACCTGCATGTCGACGAGATGGTGCAGATCGGGCTGAAGTCGAAATTCGCGCCGCGCGGCCGCTATTCCTGGCAGGAGGGCGCCCAGTGCCAGTTCAACCTGTGGCTGGTCGACCGGTATCGCAGCGGCTGGGACGCGACGAAGGCCCGGCGCATCCAGTAAGTCTCATCCGTCATTGCGAGCGCAGCGACGCAATCCAGGGCCACAAGCCGGGTATCGGAGCCTTTGACCCTGGATTGCTTCGTCGCTGCGCTCCTCGCAATGACGGCGGAGGGACCGGATCAGTGGGCGCGGGCGGCGGTGGTCAGCCTTTCCTGGCGATAGGCCCGCGGCGTCATGCCGTAATCGGCGCGGAACGAGCGGCTGAAATGGGCCGCGTCGTTGAAGCCCCAGCGGAAGCAGATGTCGCTGATCGACAGGTTCTTGTGGGCGGGGCTGCCCAGGTCGGCATAGCAATGCTCCAGCCGGCGCTGGCGCAGATACTGGCTGAAGCTCATGCCCGCCTGCTGGAACAGCTTCTGGATGTAGCGGGCCGACACGCGCAGCTGCTCGGCGATCTGGTGCAGGGTCAGGTCGCCGTCGCCCAGCTGAAGCTCGATCGCCTGCGAAATGCGGTGGAAATTGCTGGCGCCGGCGGCGTCGAAGCAGCTCATCGCCGAGCTTTCCGCCAGGCTTGAGATCACGAACTCAGAGAGCGCCACCTCGATCGGACGGATATGGTCGTCGGTCAGCTCCTCCAGATCGTCCACGATCGAATGCAGCAGGTTGGCGAAGATCCGGTTGACCGCCAGCCGCCCGGTCAGCGTGCCCATCGGCAGGACCTGCAGGTTGATCAGGCGGGGATACAGCATCGTCTGCGGGATGCGGATATAGAGCATCACGAAATGGTCGGGCAGCTTCAGCGTCGAATCGTACCCGGTCGGGCCATAGAGGATGTCGCCCAGCTTCAGATCGACATTCTCGGCGCCGTCATCGAGCTGGAACACACCCTCGACCGGCAAAGCGAGCCACAGGCAGGGCGGCTTGCTGAGGCAGGCGCCGGAGAGCGTCTGGGCGGAGGACGACACGCGGGAGAACTCGATGCCGAGCGGCGAGGTGATGCTCGAGACATCGCCATGGAAGCCGGAATGGTCCTGGACGCGGGTCGCAGGCAGCGATATCTGCGTTAAGGCCTCGCCCCAGATACGCTCACGTTCGTCGCCGTTCACAAGATCAGTCGAACACTTCCAGGACTTCATCCTGCCGCACAGACCCCCTGCTCATTGCCGCCGGAAACCGGCGGATTGGCACTCTTCATTGCCGGAAAGAGTACGTGCAAAAGACGTGCCACGTCCAGAAGCAAGATTTCCGCGCTTTTTCTGGCCCTTAGGCCCAGTCGGAAGCCCTCCGTATGGTCAACTTCTGTGCAGGCAGGCGAATTGATAGGCAGTTCAGCGCTCAGGACGGCGCGAACTCCGTATCCAGCGAAACAGCCCGCCAGTCCTCGATTTCGGCGATCTGCGCCTTGAGCTTGAAGTCCATATAGCCGAGCGCGTCCGCCCCCAGCAGCAGGCGCAGCGGCGGCGACGGCTCGGCAACGACGGTGAGGATTGCCTTGGCCGCCTTGGCCGGGTCGCCCTTCTCGTCGCCGGCATGCGAGGCCAGGATGCGGCGCGATTCCCCGACGGTCGGGTCGTAATCGTCGATGATCCGCGCCGTGCGGATGCGCGAGCCCTTGGCGAATTCGGTCTTGAAGCCGCCCGGCTCGATCATCGTCACCTTGATACCCAGGGGTGCCACCTCCTGGGCCAGGGTCTCGCCGATGCCCTCGAGCGCGAACTTGCTGCCCGAATAGATGCCCAGGCTCGGCCAGCCGACCAGGCCCGAGACCGATGTCACCATCACTATATGGCCGGCCTTGCGGGCCCGCATGAAGGGCAGGACGGCCTGGGTGACGGCGACGGCGCCGAAGACATTGACCTCGAACTGCGCCTTGATCTCGGCCATGCTGGCTTCCTCGACCCCGCCGACCAGGCCGTAGCCGGCATTGTTCACCAATATGTCGATCCCGCCGGCCACCTCCTCCGCCGCGGCGACGGTCGCATGGACCGCGGCCTCGTCGGTGACGTCCAGCATCATCGCGATCGCCCGGTCGGGCGCGATCGCGGTGAAGGCTGCGCGGGCCGCCTCGCTGCGCACCGTCCCCACCACCCGGTCGCCGGCGGCGATCGCCGCCTCGGCGACGGCGCGGCCGAATCCGGAAGAGACGCCGGTGATCAGCCAGGTTCGGCGGCGCTGTGCGGCGGTCGTGTCTGTCGGCATGATTCTTGCTGCAACCTGTTCATGAGGGTTCGAAAGGCGCACCATATTCAGGGCATGGTTGAAATGTCTTGCCTCCATGCGCCGTAACGATTGTCAATTGGCCGGTCATTCCGGGGCGGTGGGCATGACAATTCCCGGTGCATGTGAAGACAAGACCGCTGGAAAGCGGCGCCTACAGAATGAACGCTTACCTCCAGCGCCTCGGGGAGCCGCATGAGCCGTTTGGCCTCACAAGACCGATGGTTCAGCAAGTGGCTGATGTTCGGTTCTGTCTCCTTCGCCTTCTTCTTCCTGAATCTGGCGACCTTCACCTCGCTCGGCGTCGTCCTGTTCACGATGGAGGGCGAGCTGCACTGGACGATCACGTCGGCGGTGTTCAGCTTCACCTTCCTGGGCCTCGCCTGCGGGCTTTCCAGTCCGCTGCCGGGCATGACGATGCGCACATGGGGCGGACGCCGCACGGTCTGCGTCGGGGCGGCGCTGCTGGCCGCCGGCTTCTTTCTGGCCTCGATCGCTCACTCGCTGCTGACATTCTATATCGCCATGGTCTTTATCGGCACCGGCTATTCTTTCACGGGCAATGTCCCGGCGGTCTATCTCATCGCCGGCTGGTTCCAGGGCAAATCCGCCCGGATGATCGGCATCTATATGATGCTGGGCGCGGCCGGCGCGGCGGTTGGCCCGTCGATCGTCGAGGCGATCGTGCGGCTGGGCGGCTGGCGCGGCCACTGGCAGGCCATGGCCTGGATCGCCGTGGCGCTGCTGGCGCTGTCTTTCGCCTTCATCCGCGATGCCAAGGTGCCTGATGCCGTGCGTCCGGCCGGGCATTTCCGGCGGGCCCTGTTCAGCCCGCAATTCCTGCTGATCGCCGCGGTGATGACCGCCACCATGGCCTGCGTCACCACCAATTCCAGCGTTGCGATGAATCACCTGGTCAAGTTCGGCGACACACCGCAGAAGGCGGCGTTCGTTCTGGGCTTGATCGGGGCCATCGCCACGGTGTTCAAGTTCGGCTCCGGCTGGCTGTGCGAGATCGTGAAGCCGCCGGTGGTGACCGCGGTCGGGCTGGTCCTGCAGGCGGTCGGCATGGCGCTGTTCGGCTTCGCCGATACCGTTCCGCTGCAATATGCCAGCGCCATCGCCTTCGGCACCGGCTGGGGCCTCTCTTACGTCGCCGGCACGGTCGTGCTGATCGAGTTCTTCGGCCGCGATATCGGCTCGCAGTTGCTCTCCTGCGTCTGGTTCATCGTCTCCGTTGCGGCATTCGGGCCGATCGCCGCCGGCTATTTCGGCGACAATTACGGCACCTTCGCGCCGATCTATGTGATCTACGGCGCCATGATGGCCGTCCTGGTCTTCCCCATCCTGGTCATGCGGCGACCGGCGGAGCACGCCGCGCAGGCAAGCCAATCCAGCTTGATGCCGGGGGCGACAGCGATCTGATCCGCGCCCCGGACCCCAAAATGACCGTTTCGCCGACACCGGTCGATCTGCTGATCGTCGATACGCTCATCGTCACGATGGATGCCGAGCGGCGGATCATCGCCGACGGCGCCCTCGCAGTCTTGGGCGACACGATCGTGGCGGTCGGCAAGTCCGCCGACCTGACGCGCGAATACAGCGCTTGCCAAACCATCGACGGCCGGCGCTTCGTCATCACGCCCGGGCTGATCAACGCCCATATCCATGTCACCGGCGAGCCGCTGACCAAGGGCTTGGTGCCGGACGACGCCGCCTTCGAGGAGAATGTCTTCCAGTGGCTGGTGCCGGTCCACATGGCCTATAGCGAGGCGGAGGAGCGGCTGGCCTGCCAGTTCGCTGCGCTGGAGATGCTGCGCACCGGCACGACCTGCTTCCTCGAGGCCGGGACGATCCGCTTCCTCGACCCGGTGGTCGACGGGCTCAACGAGATCGGCATTCGCGGCCGGGTCGGGCAATGGGCGTGGGACTTCTCGCCGGAGGATCAAAGCCATCCGGCCGCCGCCACCGACGCGGCCATCGCGCTGCTGGCCGACGAGATCGCGCGCTATCCGGCCGGCGACGGGCAGCTTATCGCCGCTTGGCCGATCCTGATCGGCCATATGACCTGCAGCGGCGCGCTGTGGCAGGCGGCGAAGGAACTGGCTGACCGGCATGGCCTCGGCGTCGCCGCCCATATGAGCCCGGTTCAGGCCGATCCGGACTGGTATCTGGCGCGGCACGGGCGCCGGCCGGTCGAATATCTGGCCGATCTCGGCGCCGTCGGCGCCAACACGATTTTCACCCACGGCGTGCATTTCAACGACGACGAGGTCGCACTGCTGGCCCGGTACGGGGCCAATGTGGCCCATTGCGCGACCAGCGCGCTCAAGGGCGCCTATGGCGCGACGGCGGTCGGGCGCTTTCCCGAAATGCAGGCACGCGGGGTCAATATCGCCGTCGGGACCGACGGCAACAACAACAGCAACTATCACGACGTGATGCGGGCGACCTATCTGCTGGCCGGCCTGTTCAAGGATGCGCGCCGCGATCCCACCCTGTTCCCGGCGGAGCGGGCGGTCGAATGCGCCACGCTGGGTGGTGCCAGGGCGCTCGGGATGGCGGATTCGATCGGCTCGCTCGAGCCCGGGAAGAAGGCCGATTTCGTTGCCCACGACACCTGGCGGCCGGAATGGCGGCCGCTGTTCAACGTGGTCAATCAGTTGGTCTGGTCGGCCGACGGGCGCGGCGTGCACAGCGTCTGGGTCGACGGGCGCCGGGTGGTCGAGAATTACCGCTGCACCACCGTCGACGAGGACCGGCTCTACGCCGAGGTCCAGGCGGCGGGCGAGGCGATCGTCGCCCGCGCCGGCCTGCCGGTCAAAAGCCGATGGCCGGTCGTCTGATGCCGGTCTCCGGCACCGTGCTCAGGATGCTGGCCGCGACCGGCATCCTCTATCTCATCATGATGGGGTCGACCTTCTCCTCGCTGGGCGTGGTCATTCCTCACATCATCAAGACCCTGCAGCTGAACTTCGCCGAGGCGGGGTTCGGCTTCACCCTGCTGGCGCTGGCGGCGGGCACGTCGAGCATGCTGCCGTCGCTGACGATCAAACAGTGGAACGTGCGCGTGACCTTGGCGCTCGGCGTGCTGACGATGATGCTGGCCTACGCAGTGCTCGCCGTATGCTGGAACGCGCTCACCTACGATCTTGGCGCCCTGCTGCTCGGCATCGGTTTCAGCCTGATCGGCGCGGTGCCCGGCCTGCATATCCTCGGCGGCTGGGAGGAGCGGAAGCGTCCGCTGGTCTTCGGCGCCTATCTGGCGATGGGCGGCCTCGGCGGGTTGCTCTGGCCCAGCATCGTCGAGCTCGTGATCGGGCTGCTGGGCGATTGGCGGGCCTATTGGTGGTTCATGATCGCCCTGATGGCCGTTGCCGGCACGGCCAGCCTTGCCGTCGTGCGCGAACGGCCGGCCGAAGCCGCCGCGGATGAGGCGGCTACCGGCTGGACCCTGTGGGAGGCGCTGCGGACGCCGCAATTCTACATCGTCGGCGGCGCCATCGCCGCGACCTATCTGGTCGCCACGATCGTCAATGCCTTCACCGTCTCGCATCTGACCCTGATCGGCGTGGCGATGGCGGTCGCGCTCGTCACATTCAGCATCCAGTCCGCCTGCCACGCTGTCTTCCCGCTGCTGATGGGCGGCATCGCGGAGCGGGTCGGGGTCAGGGCGCTGCTCGTCTTCGGCCTGGCGATCCAGGCGGTGGGCATGACCGCGCTCGCGGTCGGCTCGTCCTTCCCGGCGCTGATCGTCTTCGCAGTCGGCGCAGGCGGCGGCTACGGCACCATCTTCCTCGCCACCACCTTGTCGCTGCAGGAATATTTCGGCCGCCGCAACTATGCCCAGATCTTCGGCGCCAACCAGCTCTTCACCACCATCTCGGTCATCGGCCCGTTGATCGCCGGACGGGTTGCGGATGTCACCGGCCGTTTCGATATCTCCTTCGGCGGCTGCGTGGTGATGCTGCTGGTCGCGGCCGCCGCCGCCGCGGCCCTGCGGCCGCCGGAACGGCGGAGGGTTCTGGCTGCCGTATAAAGCCTGTCAAAAGACCGGACGCTTTCCGACAAGACGCGGACAGACGCCCATGCGAGAGGATGGCTACCGAATTCGGGGGCCTTCTTGCGACAATCGCCAGGCTCCGGTTGCCCGAGGAAGAGTGGACATGGATACGGTGCAGGGACTGACGATCGCCGAGCTGAAGCCGGGCTTCGGTGCCGAGATACTGGATTTCGACCTCGCGGCCGCCGACGACAGGAAGCTGGATGCGGTGGTGGAGGTGTTCAATCTCCACGGTGCCATCCTGATGCGCAATCAGTCGCTGTCGCCGGCCCAGCTGGTCCATTTCATCTCCCGGTTCAACGAACCGGAGGATCACACCCAGAAGCAGTTCACTTTGCCGGGCTATCCCAAAGTCTTCATCCTGTCGAACAAGAAGGTCGACGGCAAACCCATCGGCGCCCACAATGACGGGGTCGGCTGGCACACGGATTATTCCTACAAGGCCAAGCCGGTGATGTGCACGATGCTCTATGCGGTCGAGGTGCCGGCCGAAGGGTCGGACACGCTGCTGGCCGATCTCTGCGCCGCCTACGACACACTGCCGGCGGAGAAGCAGCGGCAGCTCGACCCGCTGGTGCTGCATCACTCCTATCAGTATTTCATGGAAACCCGCGAATATGGGCGGATGACGCTCAGCGATCAGCTGAAGGCCGAGAATCCCGATGTCTTCCACCCGCTGATCCGCGTGCATCCGGCCAACGGCCGCCGCGCCCTGTGGCCCAGCACCGGCACGGTCAAGGAAGTGGTCGGCATGCCCAATCCCGAGGGGCTTCAGCTGGTCGAGGAGCTTGTGGAATTCGCGACCCAGGAGCGTTTCATCTACCGCCACAAATGGCGGGTCGGCGACGTGCTGGTTTGGGACAATCGCTGCACGCTGCACACCGGCACGCTGTATGACGATACCAAGTACGACCGGCTGATGCACCGCCTCTGGGCAAAGGGCGACAAGCCGATCCCAGTCGCAGCCTGAGCGGACGCCGGGTGCCGCGGTCCCCCGACCTAGCCGGCGCCGGGCGCGCCTCTCAGATAGACCAGCAGGTCGTTCAGCCAGCGCACCAGGTTGTTTGCCACGCAGTCGATCCGGTCCAGGACTGCGGGAGCCGGATCGGTGCGCATCCATTCTCCGTCGCCCTTCAGCCATACCGTCGTCATGCCGAGCGACTTCGCCGGCGGCAGATTGAAGGCGATGTCGTCGATCATGCAGGCGGTGGCGGCATTCACCTGGTGACGGTCCAGCAAGGCCGCATAGCAGGCAGTGTCCGGCTTCGGGATATAGTCGGCGTCGGAAATGTCGAAGACCTGTTCGATGTGCTCTGTGATGCCGAGCCGCGCCATCACCTGCTCGGCATGGCGGCGGGACGAGTTGGTGAAGATCAGCTTTCGTCCGGGAAGCATGCCGAGCTTCAGCGCCAGCAGCGGATTGGGCTGGACCAGCTCGAAATCGACGCGATGGACATGCTCGAGGAACGGCTCGGGGTCGACACCGTGTTCAACCATCAGGCCGCGCAGCGTCGTGCCGTAGCGTACGAACAAGTCGCGCTGCCGCTCCAGCGCGACCTCCCGTTCGAGGCTGAAATATTCGCAGATATAGGCGGTCATGCGTTGGCTGACCTGGGCGAACAGGCCGCACGACGCCGGGTAGAGGGTGTTGTCGAGATCGAACACCCAGGCATCGATCTTGTCGAAGATTTCGAACCGCTGCGTCAGCATTTTTTATATACGCCCATATACGCGCCGTTCTCCCCACCCGGCGCCGGACGGCCGCCCCCAAGTTCCAAATCGCCAGTTAACCGCTCGGCCGTCGGGCCAAGAGTTTGCCACCAAACCGGCGGCACATCCAGGACGCGCTTCGGGTCCGGACATCGTTCCGGCATGGCGCAATATGGCGGAGGCAGCGGATGAAAGTGGATACCTTGATCGCCGGCGCGACCATCCTGACGATGGATGGGGAGCGGCGCATCCTGACCGACGGCGCCATCGCCATTGCCGGCGACCGGATCGCCGCGATCGGCAAGCGGGCCGAGATCGAGCCCGCGGTCGAGACTGCCCAGACCATCGATGGGCGGCGCTTCGTCATGACCCCGGGCTTCGTCAACAGCCACATCCATGTGACCGAGACTCTGATCAAGGGCTTCCTGCCGGAAAATCTCGATTTTGCCGAAGGCATCTGGCGCTGGGTCGTGCCGCTCTATGAAAGCCACAGCCCCGAGGAGCAGCGGATCGGCGCCCGTCTGGCGGCGCTCAGCATGCTGCGCAGCGGCACGACCTGCTTCCTGGAGGCGGGCACCATCCTGGCGCTCGACCCGGTATTCGAGGCGCTGGATGAAACCGGGATTCGCGGCCGTGTCGGCGAATGGGCGCTGGACCGCGCCTTCTCGCCCGACCAGGACCAGGCGGCGATGACCGACACGGCGCTCAGGGTGCTGGAGAACGAGATGGCCCGCTACCCAGCGGACGGCGGCCAGAGGCTCGCCGCCTGGCCGCTGCTGATCGGCCACAACACCGATACCGGCGCGCTGTGGCAGGGCGCCAAGGAACTGGCAGACCGTTACGGCGCCGGCATCTCCGCCCATATGAGCCCGGCCCAGACCGATCCGGACTGGTATCTCGCCAATCTCGGCAAGCGCCCGGTCGAGTATCTGGCCGAGATCGGCGTGCTGGGCGGCAATGTCTCGCTGACCCATATGGTCCATGTCGACGAAGCCGAGGTCGCGATCCTGGCTGAGACCGGGACCAACGTCATCCACTGCCCCGGTGCGGCGCTGAAAGGCGGCTATGGCGCGACGGCGGTCGGCCGTTTCCCGGAAATGGCGGCGGCCGGCATCAACCTGACCCTGGGCACCGACGGCAGCGACCAGGCCGATATGATGAAGCCGATCGCGCTGATGGCCGGCCTGTTCAAGGACGCGCGTCGCGATGCCGGGCTGTTCCCGGCCCATCGGGCGCTGGAGATGGCGACGGTCAACGCGGCCAAGGCGATGAACCTGTCGGGCGAGATCGGCAGCCTGGAGGTCGGCAAGAAGGCCGATCTGGTGCTGCACGACACCGACCGGCCGGAATGGCGGCCGCTCACCAATGCGCTGTCGCAGCTGGTCTGGTCGGCTGACGGTCGCGGCGTGCACAGCGTCTGGGTCGACGGGCGCCGGGTGGTCGACAATTACCGCTGCACCACGATCGACGAGGAAAAGCTCTATGCCGAGGCCCAGGCCGCGGCGGATTCGATCACCGGCCGCTCGGGCCTGCCGCGCATCTCGGCCTGGCCGGTCAGCTGATCAGTCCCGCACCGGAACGAGGTCAGCCTCGGCCTCGCGTTCCGAGGTGCCCATGAACAGGGCGGCAAAGGCGACGGGCACCAGGATCAGCCCGAACAGGCAGAGCGCCAAGACGAAGCTGCCGGTCTCGTCGGCCATGTAGCCGGCGATCGACGGGCCCGCCGTGGCGAATCCTGCCAGCATCCAGATCATCGACAGGGCCGCCGTTCCGCTGTTATTGCCGAAATAGCGGATCAGCAGCACCGTCGCCGCCAGCGAGGTCACGCTCCAGCCGACGCCGAAAAGCGGCACGAACAGCCAGGTCATCCACAGCTCATGCGCGAAAGCGAGCAGCAGCATGGCCAGCGTCTCCAGGACCAGGGCGCCGGCCAGCAGCAGCTTCGGCTCCCACCGTTCGGTCAGCCACCCCGATATGCCGGTCGCGACCGCGCCGACCAGGCCATGCAGGCCCAGTATCTGCGCACCGTATTCGGCCGACCAGCCGCGGCCGGCGAAGTGCGGAACGATATCGGCCGAGACCACCAGCTTGACGAACTGCGTGCCCACCATGGCCGCGGCCAGCACCATGAATTGCGGCGCGGTCAGGAACTTTTTGTAGTCCCAGCCCGGGTCCACGGGCGCGCCGGTGCCCGGTTCCGTGGCGCCCGGCGGCTCGCGGATGAAGGCGGCGCACAGGACCGCGACCAGCACGGCAACGCCCGCCATCGCCGCCCAGTAAAGCCGCCAGCCGCCGCCACTGGCGGTCAGCGCACCGGCCGCCGGCGGCACGATCGCGTCGCCCAGCGCACCCACCATCATATAGATGCCGATCA
>CAZNNJ010000106.1:0-3505 GCA_964574305.1 uncultured Rhodospirillales bacterium
CCCTGCCCGGGACCCTGCTCCCGCCGTTGCGGACCCGGCTGATGGAAGAGGCGTTGGCCCCCGGCCCCTCCTCCGCGGCTCTGGCGGAATCGCTCGGCACGGCGATGCTGATCGAATGCAGCCGGCTGATCGCCGACGGCACAGCCGAGCAGCCGCGCAAGGCCGGCCTCACGCCGCGCCAGCACCGCATCATCGAGGACTATATCGCCAGCCTGGAATACGAGGCGCCCAGCGTCTCGGCGCTGGCGGCGCTGTGCGGCCTCAGCGAGCGGTATTTCTGCCAGCTGTTCCGCGACGAGATGGGACAGAGCGCCGGCAAGTACCTGAAGGCGGTGCAGATCGGCCGGGCGCAGAATTATCTGCTGAACACCGACCTTCCGCTCAAGGAAATCGCCTTCCGCCTGGGCTTCGCCAACGCCGCCAATTTCTCGGCCGCGTTCCGCGCCGTCTTCCACCTGCCGCCGCTGGCCTTCAAGCGGCAATATGAGGGCACGGCACGGTTCCTGCGGGCATCGTAAGGACGGAGAGCTTTCTCGACATATTTGCTAATTCCGGCAATGCGGCTCTCGAGGCTTTCCGCCGAAGCGGCGAGGAGACCTTTCCCGTCACACTGGCTGACGCGCTGATCGCTGACAATCCCATCCGGGTTTTCCGCAAGTACCGGCAAATGACCCAGGCCGATGTCGCCGGGAAATGCGATATCGCCGTGCCGTATCTCAGCCAGATCGAAAGCGGGAAACGAAAGGCGAGCGCCGAGGTTCTGAAGAAGCTTGCGGCCACGCTCGGCGTGTCGGTCGACGACCTGATCTGAAATACGGAACCCGCCCGGCGATCGGGCAGCTGTCGATGACCGCCATGCTCGCTTCCGCCAAACCGCGCCCGGTTTTCGCCCAATTCGTACAATGATTTCCGCCCGTCTCACCTAAATTGCAGCAGCACCGACGCAGTATTGGAGAGCACCATGACGAGATTCCTATTCAAGCCGATCGCGATCGTCGCGGCTGCCGGGGCCTTGTCGGGGGGAAGGGCTTTCGCCATCCAGAACAAGGAAACGGTCGCCGTGCCGAACGGCCTCGCGCTCTCCGAGTTCAAAGGGTACGAGCAGTGGGAGGTCGTGGCCGTCAGCCAGGCCAACATCCAGAACCACGATCTCATCGAAGCGATTCTCGGCAATCCCGCGATGATCCAGGCCTATAAGAGCGGCCTCCCCGCCGAGGGCAAGCAGTTCCCCGACGGCGTCAGGATGGTGAAAATCCATTGGAACGCGAAAAAGAGCACGGAGGCGCCCTCATCGACATTGGTGCCGGACACGCTGCACGACATCGATACGATGGTGAAGGACAGCAAGCGCTTCGCGGCCACCGGCGGTTGGGGCTACTCCCAGTTCAATTATGACGCCGCGTCCGACAGTTTCTCGCCGCTCGGAACCGGCGCTGCCTGCGGCTATGCCTGCCATACGATCGTGAAGGCGAAGGACTATGTCTTCACCGCCTATCCGAAGCGGTAGGCAGCCGCGTTAGTGGAAGTACCGGCCGCCGTCAACGACCAGCACCTGGCCGTTGACCCATTCGCCGTCGCCGGACATCAGGAAGGCGACGGCGGCCCCAATATCGCCCGGCCGGCCGAGGCGCGGGCTGTGGGCGTCGGCCAGTTGTGACGCCTGCTGCTCGGCGGTCAAGTTGGCCTGGGCCGTTTCCGAGAGCACCAGACCGGGCGACACCGCATTGGCGCGCACGCCCTCCTTGCCCCAGCGGGCGGCGACATGGCGCATCAAAGCGTGCAGCCCGTTCTTGGCTACAGCGTAACTGACCCGGGTCGGCTCGCCGATGAAGGCGGCGCCCGAGGTGGTGTAGACGATCGCCCCGCCGCCGCGCTTCAGCAGCTCCGGCAGGGCGTGGCGGGTGCACAGCACATGGCCGCGCAGGTCGACCGCGATCGTGCGGTCGAAAACCTCCAGCGAGACGGCGAGCACGTCTACGTCCTGCCCGATAATCGACAGGTCGGCGGCGTTGATATGGATGGCGTCGAGGCCGCCATAGCGCTCGACCGTCGCCTTGACCATCGCTGCGACCGAAGCGTCGTCGCCGATATCGCAATGGACCGCCGAAGCCGTGCCGCCGGCGGCCTCGATGCGGGCGGCGGTCGCCTCGGCCTGATCAACATTGATATCCGCGACCATGACCGCGGCGCCTTCCGACGCCAGCCGCTCCGCGGTGCCGGCGCCGATCCCGGTCGCGCCGCCGGCCACAATCGCGATTTTTCCGTCAAGCCGCCGCATATGCATTCTCCGTTTGGCGCACCAGTTCACAGGCGACCACAGGGGCCGCGCAAAAGAAACGGCGCTTCCGTGCGGGAAGCGCCGCTTTTATCGCGTTGGCATTACCGTCAAGACGTCGGCCCGCCGTCATAGACGATCTGGACCCGCCGGTTCTGCGGTTCCTTGACACCGTCGGCAGTCGGAACCAGCAGGTCGCGCTTGCCCTTGGCGACGATCTGGATTTCCGACGATGGAATGCCGTCCTTCTCCAGCTGGGCCGCCACTGATTCCGCCCGGCGGCGGCTGAGACGCAGGTTGTAGGCGTCCGAACCGACAGTATCGGTGTGACCGGTCACCGTCAGCTGCGTGACCTTGGCCGGGCCGGCATTGGCGGCGGCCTGGTTCACGATCGACACGGCCTGGGGCGTCAGGTCCGACTTGTTGAAGTCGAAGAACACCACATAGCTGCGGGGGGCTGCCGGCGCGACGGCGGGCGGCGGCACGTAAGGTGCCGTCGCCTCCACGGGGGCGCTTTCCGGGCTGAGGTCGAACCTTACGTCCACGCCGAAAGTCCGCGCCTGCTCATAGATGACCGCACCGACCAGATTGAGCCCGACGAACTGAGTGATCTCGCGGTCATCCAGCAGGTTCTTGCCCCAGAGCGCGATCTCCGCCTTCTCGTCACCGAGGTCGATCTCGGTCAGCGCCACGCGGCCATTGACGAGCCACACGAAGGGGCTGGTCGCGGCCTTGATGATTGCGGGGTCGGATACGGGTGAGCCCGGCACGGAGATAGTGTTCGTGGTCATCAGCGTCTGGCTGCGGAAATTCGCGTCGAGCCGGGCCGTCAAATGGCTGCCCCACCAAAGCTCGTCGCTGGTGTATTCCGCGCCCAGCGTGCCGGTGAAGTTCGGGCGGTCGAACGGCTTGAACCCCGGCGGGCCGGACTGCTTCGCAAGATTGGGGGGAATGGTCGCCTGCTCATATTTGAAGTTGGTGTAGCCGACACTTGCGTTCAAAGTCACGGCGCTGGTGACGGCGACAGTGTTCTCGAGCTCGAAACCAAGCGCGTGCGCGTCGCCCTGGTTCACGATCGCCTGCGAGAACCGGGCCGCGGCGGCAACACCCGTCAGCAGTCCGGACGTGTCGTACTGAAGGTTGGAGTAGCGGGCGTCGAACAGCGCGAGGTTGCTCCGCAGCCGCCGGTCGAACTGTTCCGTCTTGACGCCCAACTCCCAGGCGCGCGCC
>CAZNNJ010000106.1:3515-8860 GCA_964574305.1 uncultured Rhodospirillales bacterium
TTTCATCACGATGCTCTGGGCGAACGTGTCCTGCGTGAAGCCCAACCTCGAGGGGGTAGCCTTTTCGGGCTTGTAAGTCAAGGTAGAGAGCGAACCGCCGGAAACGAAGCCGGTCGAGAACTTCCCGTACAGCAAAGTATCGGGCTCCAGCTTGTAGTTGAGGCCACCCAGATAGGTGATCTGGCTGTGCTTGTAATAGATCGGCGAAATGCCGGGGATGGCGTTCTGGTCGGGACGAGATTCGTGACCGTCCTTCTGGTCCTGCGTCCAGCGGATACCCGCGACGACATCGAGCTGGTCGGTCACATGGAATTCCGGCTGCGCGAAGACCGCATTGGAGAAGGTCTGCACGATGGCGCCCTTATACCCGGGATTCGCAGGAATCACGAAAGGCGTGTTGTTGAGTGGCGTACCCTGGCCGGAGACCACCTGCAGAAGGGTGGTGTTGTAGCCGCCGGCAAACCCTCCGCTCGTAATATGATCGTAGAAATGCAGGAAGCCGGCGGTGAGCGTCATCCAGTCGGTGTTGACGTTGACCTGAAACTCATCGCTCCACTGCCATTCCCTGTTGTAACCGTTGTTGGCCAGAAAAAAGAACGGCGCGCCCGGTACGAAGGATGCCAACTTGGTATCCATTCCCGGTCCGAACTGGATGACGCCGGGCGGGGCTATTACGGGCGGAATGTTTTTAGCCGGGTTCCCGGGAGCAAGTAGAATGGGGACGTTGACCAACCCGCCCAGGCCATCGAGCTGGAAGGTGCTCTCGTTTTTCGTTTGCCGAAGGGAGAGGATGTTTTTGAACTGGATCGTGTCGTTCAGGTAATATTTCGCCGTCAGATTGTGCCCCCAGTTTTCCGTCAGGCTGGGCGTGGCGAACCAGTCGTTCACCGCATCCGGCCGCCGGTTGGTGATCGGCGTCATGGGGTTGGGGCTGGCCTTGTATGCATTATAGACTAGATTCGTCGTCCCCGGGCCAAAGTTCGCCGGCAAGTAGTCCGCGCCTTCAGCGTTGGGCGTGTAGTCGTCGTGCGTGTAATCGCCTTTATAGACCAGATCGAAATCGTCCGACGAATACTTCACCGCCGCCATGGCGGCATTGGTGTCGTCGTCGCCCAACCGGCTGGGCGATGTGTGAATACCGCTGAAGGTTCCGGTCGAGTAGTAGTTCCACTGCGTGCCGGCACCCAGATTCCTGACGTCGCCGTCGCGCTGGGAATGGAGGTAGGTGACGTAGGCGCTGACCGGTCCGAAGGCGGGCAGGTCCACATGCGTCTTGCTGCGGAATATCCCGAGATTGCCGGCCGAGAACTCCTGGTATCCGCCGAGTTCGCCGGTCGGATCCTTGGTGATGATCTGGATCGCGCCGCCGGTCGCATTGCGGCCGAAGAGAGTGCCCTGCGGCCCTTTCAGCACCTCAATGCGCTCGATGTCGGCCAGCTCGAACAGCGAGCCGGATTGGGCCTGCAGATACACGCCGTCGAGATAGGGCGAGACACCCTTGTCCTGGCCGGCCGCCGACGAGGCGCCAAGGATGCCGCGCAGTGTGTAGTTAGGCGACTGGTTGCCGCCGGCCCCCAGCCGAACCGACAGGTTCGGCGCCATGGCGTTCAGGTCGGCGAGCGTTTCGATCCGGTTGGCCTTGAGCGATTGCGCGCTGATCGCGGTGATGGAGATCGGCACCGACTGCAGCCTTTGCTCGCGCTTCTGCGCCGTGACCACGATCTCTTCAAGTCCGGCCGGCTTTGCTGCCTCGCCTGAAGCTTGCTGTGCTTGCGCCCCCACCATGGTGCCGCCGCCCAGCACCAGCAGGCAGGCCGATCCCAATAGCGCGGCAATATTACGTGTCCTCATTTCTTTCCCCCTTTGTCGTGTTTGTTGAAAATGCGGACTTCAATATCGAGTCACGCTGACATGCTGATCGAAATCGTAGAAGCCGGCGACATTCTTGAGCCAATCGAGCGCGGCCGGCACCGGCATCCCGGCTGTCAACCTGCCGGCGGTCGCGCGGTACAAATAACGACGGCTGATCTGCAGCATGGTTTCTCTCCCCGTAACGCCACTTAGGCGTTTTATTCTTCCCTATCACTGCCCGTCGGGCGGCACGTTTTATTTCACAATTTATAATAAAGCGTTATTCTGAAAGAATTACAGGCACACTCGCGATACTCGCCGACGATTCATATCTATCGCAGGGTGACGGGAGGCGAAATCAATCAAAAATGCCCAAGCTGGCCAACATTTGTGTTTTTGGCCCAAAAATTCCATTTGAAATGTAATGTTTTTGGATTACGCTCTCGTCCAGGGCCGGCACGAAGCCGGCAACCGCGGGAATAGGGGCGCCCAGAGCGCCGATTTCACGGGAGCGAACGATGGGGAAACCGACACTCGTTACGGTTGAAGCCGAGCTCAGGGCGCCGGGCGTCATCGTCCAGGTGGGCAGCTATGATTGGGACCGGCCGCTGGAGGTGATGGAGCACAATACCGTTCCGTCCATCACCCTGCTGCTGTCGCCGCCGCATGAGTTTTCCGAGGCCTGCTTCTCGCACGAGCGCGGCGCCGGCAGGTTCGCCGACGTCGGCGAGGTCATTTTCGCGCCGGCCGACCTGTACCTGCATGCCCGCGCTTCGGGCGGGCCCATCCGGCTCGTGCGCTGCTTCTTCGAGCGGCACTATCTGGATGACACGTCGGGGCAGGACTGGCGGTGGGAAGACCGCGGCTTGCGCGCCTGCGTGAACATCAGGAACACACGGCTCAAGGAAACGCTGGCGCGCCTGGGCCAGGAGGCGCTCGATCCGGGGCTGGCCTGCGGCAAGCTGACCGAAGGGCTGGGCATGCTGATGGCGGTCGAGCTCGGCCGGCATTTCCACGCGATCGAGGAGAATGCAAGATCGCCCTCCCAGAAGCTCACCTCATGGCAGATGAACCGGATCACCCAGTATCTGGAGAATCTGTCGAATTATCTGCCGGACGTGACCGACATCGCCGAGCTGTGCGGCATCAGCACGCGTCACCTGCGGCGCCTGTTCAAGGAAACGACCGACCAGACGATCTATCAATATGCCCGCGACGTCTGGGCGGCGCGGGCCAAGACGATGCTCTCCGACACGCGGGTGCCGGTAAAGGAGATCGCCTCCCGCCTCGGCTTCTCCGACGCGTCCAGCTTTTCTATGGCCTTTCGCCGCGCCACCGGCGAGCCGCCGAAAGTGTTCCGGCAGCAGTTCCGGAAACCGCAGGTACATTAGCCTTCATTAACCTCGCCCCCGCGGGGACGAGATTATCAATTCCCCACCTGCATCTCCCGGGCGCTGCGGCTCACCAGCTCGACCGCCTCGGCATCCGACAGGGACCGGATATAGGCGGCGAACTCCGCGGCGTCGCTGACGACCCAGAGCGGCACCTTGCCCAGCTGATCGAGCCCCTCCTGGGCCACGATATCCGGCTCGGACGCGACGATCACCGGATCGTCCATCTTGAGGCCGAGGCGATAGGCTGCCGGGGTCTTGGTGGCGCTGAGTACCAGCCCCAGCACGTCGACGCCGTGCGGCTTCATCTCGTACCACAGGCCCTTGGCCAGGGTATGGCTGAAGGATTTGGCGGCGGCATAGACGCTCATGCCTCCGCCGCCAGCATAGGCGAGCAGCGAGCCGACCAGGATGATCCCGCCCCGGCCGCGCGCCCGCATCGCCGGCCCGTAGTGATGGACGAAACGGGTCTGGCCCAGCACGTTCAGCGCGATCACCCGCTCCAGCCCGCCCAATGACCGGTCCAGCATGTCGCGGGCGACATTGTCGGTCCCGGCATTGTAGACCAGCATCCCGACCTCGAGCCCTTCGGTCAGCGCCCCGACCTGGGCCGCCGCATCCGGCTGGGTGAGGTCGAGTGAGAGCGTGCGGACCTCGACCCCGAACTCTGCGCGCACCGCCTCGGCCGTCTCGGCCAGCGGCTCCGGCTTGCGGGCGACGAGGACAAGATCGATCCCGTCCGCCGCCAGCTTGCGGGCGAAGCTGACGCCGACGCCTTCCGACCCGCCGGCGATCACCGCCCAGGGGCCGTAACGGTCTTTGAGGCCGGTCATACTGCCCCCCTTACACGGCAAATACGTTGCCGGTGACGTGCGGCCCGATCGTCCACTCGCCGTTCGGCATGCGCTGGAAGCCGCCGGCTGCAAGCCCGCCGCCATCGACCAGCATGGTCGTGCCGGTGACCCAGGAAGACAGCGCATCGACCGCGAGATAGACCGCAGCGCCGGCATGGTCCATCGGCCGGCCGTAGCGGCCGAGCGGGATCGGGCGGCCGGCAAGCTCCCGGTTCTCCGGTGCGATCAGGTAATCGAGCGGCACCTGCTCGCTGTCCGTCGTCTCAGGCGCGATCAGGTTGACCCGGATATGCTCGTGCGACAGCTCGATCGCCAGCCCCTTGGTGAAGCCGGTGACGCCGTGTTTGAACGCGGTATAGGCGATATTGTAGGGGTGGCCGCGGAAGCCCTCGATCGATGACAGGTTGATGATGCTGCCGCCCCGCCCGCCCTTGACGATCAGCGGCGTCGCCGCCCGGGTGACGATGAACATGTGGCGCAGATTGATGTTGTAGAGAGCGTCGATCTCCTCATCCGTCATCGCCTGCAGCGTCTTGATGCAGTTCAGGTGGTGGCCGACATTGTTGACGAGGATGTCGAGCCGGCCATAGCGCCGCTCGGCCTCGGCCACTGCATTGGCGGCGTCGGCGGTCTTCTGCACGTCGGCCTGGATGGCGACGCCATTCCCACCGCCCTTGAACAGGGTCGCGTTGAGATCCGCGACCTTGACGGGATCGATCTCCGCCACGACGACCCTGGCGCCGAGATCGGCGAAGGTCTCGGCGATGGCGCGGCCGATCCCTGTCCCGCCGCCGGTGACCAGGGCGACTTTGTCCTTGAGCGTGATTTCCATGAAGCATCTCCCAATAGCGTTGGAAGATTTCTAGGCCTGCCACGGACATGGTCGAGGCAATTCAACTACATGCCGTGGCCATCCTTTCTCCGGATGGCCGCAAAATTACCCTACCGCGACCACCAGCTTTCCCTGCGCCGTATGGCCGGTGACGGCATCATAGGCTTCGGCCACCGTACCGAGATCGAATTCCCGCGGATCGAGTCGGGACACGAGCCTGCCGGCCTCAACCAGCCTTGCCGCCTCGGCAAGGATCGCGCCTTGACGGGCGCGGCCGGCGCCGGTGAGGAGCAGGAGCAGGGGGAAGAAGCAGGAATAGGTGCCCTCCTGGAGCCAACAGAATGATAGATTCAGCACACCGCAAAACGGAATCGGAAGAACCGCCGGACAGGGAACACACCCAGACAAGAACGCAGC
>CAZNNJ010000106.1:8870-11324 GCA_964574305.1 uncultured Rhodospirillales bacterium
GGGAGGAAGCGGGAGCAGGGTGAGGAGGCAGGAATAGGTGCCCTCCTGGAGCAAACGGAATGATCGATTGGCGTCCCCGAAATCCGGAATCCGAAGAGCCGCCGGACGAGGACAATATCGACGAAGAGCTCGACGAGGCGCTGGAGGAATCCTTTCCGGCCAGCGATCCGCCGGCGGTCGGCCGTTCAGCCTGACCGCCCGCCGCATCGCCTTCACACCGCTGTTGGAGTGACCAACCCAGTACAAGGCGCCCGAGGACATATTTCGCCGGAGCGAAAATTAAACAACAAGATAACGTGATATCGATAGAACAGTCCTGCCGCCCTATTGGCGTGAGTTCTCAGCCGGATAACATCGCTTTGCACTTCAGCGTCCCCTTTTATCCCTAAAGGAAACATCGGGCGCCGAACGCATCGTCATGCCAGGATGAGCCCAGAATCTCATCCGAATACATTTCATTACAAAAAGCGACACTATCGCTCCCGTCCATCATGACATCGTAGCCTTCGACAGCATCGCCCGCGGACCATGCGGGGCCGCGAGCGGAAATTTCGGCAGACCGTGCACGGGGTTACCGCGACAGGGCCGTCGGCGTGGCAAAGAACAATCCGGGGCTTTGCTGAATTTGGTCTCTTTTCTGATGTGAATACCAAATATCCGGAGTATCGTAGTAAGGAAACAATAAGACTTTCTGATGGTCTCTGACGAAAGGAGACAATCATGGAGGTGATTTCCGAGGCTGTTGAGAAAGGATTCCGCCTTGTCCGGGCAGCTGTGCGGCCATGAATCCATCTCTCGTCGGGCTTAACTCCGCCTCCGACGGCGTGATCGCAGCTGCCTATTTCGCGATCCCCGCAGCGCTGGCCGTCTACTTCCTCAAGCGCAGGGATTCCGCCTATCCCTGGGTCTGGGTGCTGATCGGCGCCTTTTTCGTGCTGGGCGGCGCGACCCACCTGGTGAACGGTGCGACGCCCTGGATACCGCTCGATGGAACGGCGCCGGCGATGAAGGCCGCGACCGCGATCGTGTCTGCCGTCACCGCCGCGGCGATGTGGATCCTGATGCCGCGCGTCCTGAGCTTCCCCAGCCGCGGCAAGCTGAACGCGCTGAATGCCGAGCTGAAAGCTGAGATCGACCAGCGCAGGTGGGAGGACACACGTTTCAGGCTGCTGGTCGACGCCGTGTCCGACTATGCGATCCTGATGCTCGACCCGGCCGGCAACGTGACCAGCTGGAATGCCGGCGGCCAGCGGATCAAGGGCTATCGCGAGGACGAGATACTGGGGCGGCATTTCTCGCTCTTCTATACCGAGGACGACCGCGCCGCCGGCAAACCCCAGAGCGGGCTGGAAACCGCGAAGGCCGAGGGCCGGTTCGAGGATGAAGGCTGGCGGGTGCGCAAGAACGGATCGCTCCTCTGGGCCAGCGTCGTCATCACCGCGATCCGCGGCGAGAACGGCGCGATCCTGGGCTACGGCAAGGTCACGCACGACACCACCGAGCAACTGCGCATCCGCAGGGCGCTGGAAGATGCCAATGCCGATCTGGGGCAGCATGTGCGCGAGCGCACCGAGAGCCTGGCGGCGATGTCCGAGCGGCTCGCCGGCGAGATCGAGGAGCGCAGGGCAGCCGAGGTCACGCGGCGCGAGGCGACCGAGCTGGTCGAGGCGACATTCGCAGTCGCGCCCTTTCCCATCGTCATCGTCGGGCCGAACGCCGAGGTGCTGATGTGGAATCCGGCCGGCGAGAAGACCTTTGGCTTCAGCGAGGCCGTGCTCAAGGAGAAGGGGCTGCGTCTGCTGGTGCCCGACCAAGGCGGCGAGAGCGCGCTGAGGGCGTTCGTCGCCGCCCGCACCGGGCGGGTCAGCCTGGTGACCAGGATCGCCCATGCCGACGGCAGCAAGCTCGACATCCGGCTGTCCACCCTCCCGATCCTGCGCGAGGACGGGTCGCTGCGCGCCATCGTCGGGATGATGGAGGATCTGACCCAGGTCAACCGTACCGAGGCGCTGCTGCGCCAGGCGCAGAAGATGGAGGCGATCGGCACGCTGGCCGGCGGTGTCGCGCACGATTTCAACAACCTGTTGGGCATCATCATCGGCAATATCGACTTGCTGCGCGACGCAAGGCCGGACGACGACGAGGTGACCGAGCTCTCCGGCGAGGCGCTGGACGCGGCGACGCGCGGGGCGGAGCTCACCCGCAGCCTGCTCGCTTTCGCCCGCCGGCAGCCGCTTCAGCCAGTGCGGCTGGAGCTGGACCTGCTGATCGGCGGGCAAGTGAAGCTTCTGAGCCGCCTCCTGGGCGAGGATATCGAGATCAGGCTCGATCTCGCCGACAATATATGCGCCGTCGTGGCCGACCCGGCCCAGCTTCAGGCGGCGCTGACCAACCTTGCGACCAATTCCCGCGACGCCATGCCCAGGGGCCGCAAGCTTACCATCCCACCGTCCC
>CAZNNJ010000107.1:0-11321 GCA_964574305.1 uncultured Rhodospirillales bacterium
GCGCGCGGCGCGTCCGGGGGGGATGGGCTTGGAAAGGTTTTCCTGGGGGGTGCCCCCGGGACTCCACGAGGTCCGGCAGGTCGGCGAAAAGCTGTCGCAGATCATCCAGCAGGTCCAGGCGCTCGCGCCCCGCATCGAATCGGTGGGTGAGGGGATGCAGGCACAGGCAACCGGGGCCGAGCAGATCACCCAGGCGCTGACCCAGCTGACCGAGGCCGTGCAGCAGACGGTCGAATCGCTTGGCCAGTCCAGCCTGGCGATCGAGGAGCTGAACCGCGTCTCGGGCGACCTGCGCAACGGCGTTTCCCGGTTCAAGCTGGAATAGGGGCGGGCGCGCGATGTTGTTCTTCCTGCTCCGGCTGGATGATGACCGATATGCCCTGGATGCCGGGCGGATCGTCGAAATCCTGCCGCTGGTGACGGTGAAGCGCATTCCACGGGCGGCGGCCGGGATCGCCGGCATCATCGATTATCGCGGCACGCCGGTTCCCCTGGTCGACCTCAACCAGCTGGCGCTCGGCCGGCCGGCGCGGCGGCGGCTGGATACGCGGATCGTCATCGTCGACTATCCCGACCGCGACGGGACCGGGCGCCTGCTGGGCCTCATGGCCGAACGGGCCACGGAGACCATGCGGCGCGACCCGGCGGACTTCGCCGATCCCGGCGTCGGTGGCGACGGGGCCCCCTATCTCGGGCCGGTAGCCGCCGACAAGGACGGGCTGATCCAGTGGATCGAGATCGACAGGCTGCTGACGCCATCGGTCCGCGACGAGCTGTTCAACCAGGGCGCGGCCGCCTGATGGTCGCCGCCGAGTTCGAAAAACTGCTTCAGGCCACGATGGGGCTGGATGCCGCCACGATCGGATCGCCTGCGGTCGAACGCGCCGTGCAAGAGCGCCAGGCGGCCTGCGGTCTCAGCGATCCGGCGGCCTATCTCGAACGGGTGCGGACCTCGGAAGCGGAGCTGCAGAACCTGATCGAGGCGGTGGTCGTGCCGGAGACGTGGTTCTTCCGCGACAAGGAGGCCTTCGCCGCGCTGGCCCGGATCGTTTTCGAAAGCTGGGTGCCGCGTCATCCGGCCGGCATCCTGCGTCTGCTCAGCCTGCCATGCTCGACCGGGGAGGAGCCTTATTCGATGGCGATGGCCCTGGTCGATGCCGGCTTTCCAGCCGACCGCTTCCTGATCGACGCGGTCGATATCAGCGAACGGTCACTGGCGCTGGCGCGCCGTGCGGATTACGGGCGGAATTCCTTCCGCGGCACGGACCTGGCCTTCCGCGACCGGCATTTCAGCACAGGTCCGCGGGGCTGGCGGCTGAACGCCGCCGTCCGCTCGCGGGTCTCCTTTCAGCAAGGCAACCTGTTCGCCCCCGGTTTCCTGCCCGGGGCCGAGATCTACGACGCGATCTTCTGCCGGAACGTGCTGATCTATTTCGACCGCGCGGCGCAGGATGAGGTCGTCGCGATGCTGCGCCGCCTGCTGACGGTGGAGGGGGCTTTGTTCGTCGGCCCGTCCGAGACCGGCCTGCTGCTCAATCATGACTTCGCTTCGGCCAAGATTCCCCTGGCCTTCGCCTTTCGCAAGGCGCCCACCATTCCGCCCCAGCTCGCGGCCACGTTGCCGGAATCGCGCCGGCGATCGATCCTGGTGCGGCCGCATGGTCCGTCCCTGCCGCGTGTAGCCGCCCCGCCGAGGCCGCGCGCGGTCCCGCCCCCCGCGGTGCCGGCGGTAACGCCCGCGGCTGGGATAGAGGAGGCCGCGCGGCTTGCCGATCAGGGGCGGTTCGCCGAGGCCGAGGCGATCTGCCAAGCCCATATGCGCGATCACGGCGCGACGACGGAGGTTCTCTATTTGATGGGGCTGCTGCGCGACGCCGCCGGCAAGCTGGACGAGGCCGCTCAATATTACCGCAAGACGCTCTAGCTCGACCGGGACCATCGCGAGGCGCTGAGTCATCTGGCTCTGCTGCTCCGCAAGCAGGGCGACCTGCCGGGGGCGCAGCTCCTGCTGGCACGCGCAAGCCGTGCCGAGCGGAAGAGTGCCGGCTAAATGGGCAAACGGACCCCAACCGTGCCGGAGCCCGCCGCGCGCACGGCGATCGACGATTGCTGGAACAGGATCGGCGTCGCCGGCGACGCGTCCTGCCCGCAGTTGGAAACGCATATACATTGCCGCAACTGCCCGGTTTACGCGGCGGCGGCGGTCGACCTGCTGGACCGGGAATTGCCGGCCGGCCATCTCGCCGAATGGACCCGCCATGTCGCCCGCCCGAAGGCGGCGCCCGAGGACGGCGCGCAGTCGGCGGTGGTGTTCCGCATCGGCGCGGAATGGCTCGCCTTGCCGACCTCTGTCTTCAAGGAGGTGGTCGGCGCCCGGCCGCTTCATTCGCTGCCGCACCGGCGGGGCGGCATCGTGCTGGGCCTGGTCAATATCCGCGGTGAGCTCGAGGTCTGCGTGTCGCTGCGCCAGATCCTGCGGCTGGACGAGGCGGCGGACAAGCGGGGCGCCGGCGAACCGCGCTTCCTGGTGCTGAAGCCCCCTGTTCA
The DNA here is from genome assembly GCA_964574305.1 of uncultured Rhodospirillales bacterium. Classification (GTDB taxonomy): domain Bacteria; phylum Pseudomonadota; class Alphaproteobacteria; order BOG-932; family Roseiterribacteraceae; genus BOG-932. Next base: position 2,548 of record CAZNNJ010000107.1, read on the forward strand.
TGATCAGCAAGGGGGCGGCGGCGCGGTCTGCCCGGCGGACGAGGTCTTCGGGGTCGAACGCTACTATCCGCGGCAGCTGATGCCGGTTCCCGCCACGGCGGCAAAGGCGGCCGCAACCTATACCAAGGCGCTGCTCTCGTGGCAGCAGAAATCCGTCGGCCTGCTCGACGCGCAGCTTCTGTTCCACACAATCAATCGGAGCCTCGCATTAGCGACGACGACCTGAGCCAGCTCTCGATGCAGGAGCTGTTCCGCCTCGAGGCGGAAAGCCAGAGCAGGGTCCTGACCGCCGGCCTGCTGGCGCTGGAGCGTGAGCCGGCGGCGGCCGATCAGCTCGAATCCTGCATGCGCGCGGCGCATTCGCTGAAGGGCGCTGCTCGCATCGTCGGGCTCGACGCGGGCGTCAGAATCGCCCACGCGATGGAGGATTGCTTCGTCGCCGGGCAGCGTGGCGAGATCGTGCTGGGGCAGCAGCAGATCGACTTGCTGCTCCAGGGCGTCGATCTGCTGACCCGGATCGCCAACACCCCGGAGGCCGAGGCTGGCCAGTGGCACGGGGAGACGGGGGACGGCGAGAAGGCGGCGGAGGTGGACGCGTTCCTTGCCGCGCTGGCGGCGGCGCCGGACAGCGCCGCAGAAGCGCCGCCCGCCGCCGAACCGGAAGCGCCGGGGTCGGCCGAACAGCCCCGGCGCGCCGCCGCCGATGCGCCGGAAAGCGCGGAACGGTTTCTGCGGGTCACCGCCGACAATCTCGACCGCCTGCTCGGGCTCGCCGGCGAGTCGCTGGTCGAATCGCGGTGGCTGAAGCCGTTCGCCGAATCGCTGCTGCGGCTGAAGCGCCTGCAGGCCGATAACGGCCGGGCGCTGGACGATCTTCGGGAAATGCTCGCCGTGCAGGCGGCGAACGTACCGGCCCTGGAGGTGCTCGCCGACCTGCAGCAAAGGGTTAGCGAGAGCGGCCGCCTGCTCGGGGAGCGGCTGGCCGCGCTGGAGACATTCAACAGCCGCTCGACCGACCTGGCGCAGCGGCTCTACGACGAGGCGCTCAGCTGCCGGATGCGGCCGTTCGCCGACGGGGTACGCGGTTTCCCGCGCATGATGCGCGACCTCGGCCGCGACCTCGGCAAGCAGGTCAGGCTGGAGATCGCCGGCGAGGACACGCAGGTCGACCGCGATATATTGGAGCGGCTGGAGGCGCCGCTGGGCCATCTTCTGCGCAACGCGGTCGATCACGGCATCGAGCTTCCAGAGGAGCGGGGCGCTGCCGGCAAGCCCCCTGTCGGCATCGTCCGTCTCGAGGCGCGCCACAGCGCCGGCATGCTGCAGATCATCGTCTCCGACGACGGGCGGGGCATCGATCCGGAGGGGCTGCGCCGGACGATCGTCGAGCGGAAGCTGACCACCGAACCGGTCGCCGCCCAGTTGACCGAAGCCGAGCTGCTGGAATTCCTGTTCCTGCCCAGCTTCACCATGAAGGAACAGGTCACCGAGATCTCCGGCCGCGGCGTCGGGCTGGATGCGGTGCAGAATATGCTGAAGCAGGTGCGCGGCACCATCCGCGTGTCCGCCCAGCCGGGCAGGGGGGCACGTTTCCAGCTGCAGCTGCCGCTGACCCTCTCGGTGTTGCGGACCTTGCTGGTTGAGATCGGCGGCGAGGCCTATGCGTTCTCGCTGGCCTATATCGCCCGCACCCTGAAGCTGCCGCGCGAGCGGATCGAGCTTTTGGAAGGGCGGCAGCATTTCCGGCTCGACGGGCAAACTGTCGGGCTCGTCTCCGCCGCGCAGGTGCTTGGCGGCGCGGAGGGCGGTTTCGAGGGCGACGAGCTGCTGGTCGTCGTCATCGGCGATCCCGGCAATCTCTACGGCCTGGCCGTCGACCGATTCCGGGGAGAACGCGAGCTCGTCGTGCTGCCGCTCGATGGGCGGCTCGGCAAGATCAAGGACATCCAGGCGGGCGCCCTCATGGAGGACGGTTCGCCGGTGCTGATCATCGACACCGAGGACATGCTGCGGTCTGTCGAAAAGCTCGTTTCTGCCGGAACGCTCGGCAAGGTCCAGCGCGCCACCGCGGCTGGCGCCGGCGCGGCGCATAGGCGCGTGCTGGTCGTCGACGATTCGCTCACCGTCCGCGAGCTGGAGCGCAAGCTGCTCGACCAGCACGGCTATGACGTCGAAACCGCGGTCGATGGCATGGACGGCTGGAACGCCGTGCGAACGGGTAATTTCGACCTGATCATTACCGATATCGATATGCCGCGCATGGACGGCATCGAGCTGGTGCGGCTGATCAAGGCCGACATCAACCTGCGCGCCCTGCCGGTGATGATCGTGTCCTACAAGGACCGCGAGGAGGATCGCCGCCGGGGGCTGGATGCGGGCGCGGATTATTACCTGACCAAGGGCAGCTTTCACGACGAGACGCTGCTGCAGGCGGTCATCGACCTGATCGGCGAGGCGGGCACATGAAAATCGGCATCGTCAATGACATGCCGATGGCCGCCGAGGCCTTGCGGCGGGCGCTGGTGTCGGTGCCGAAGCACCAGATCGCCTGGATCGCGCATGACGGGCGCGAAGCGGTTGCGCTGTGCGCGCGGCAGACGCCCGACCTGGTGCTGATGGATCTGATCATGCCGGAGATGGACGGCGTCGAGGCGACACGGCGGATCATGGCGGAATCGCCCTGCCCGATCCTGGTCGTGACCGCCAGCGTCGGCGCCAACGCCTTCCGCGTCTTCGAGGCGATGGGCCACGGGGCGCTCGATGCCGTCGACACGCCGGTGCTGGGCACGACGGAAATGAACAAGGCGCTGCTGGCGAAGATCGATGTGATCGGCAGATTGATCGCCGACAACCGCAAACCCGGCGCCGCCGCCCTCGCCCGCCCGGCGATGGCGGCCGAAGCGAACGGCCAGTTGCTGGCGATCGGCGCCTCGGCCGGCGGCCCGGCGGCGCTGGCCCAGCTCATGTCGGGATTGCCGCGGAATTTTCCCGCCGCCACCGTCATCGTCCAGCATGTCGACGAGCAATTCGCGCCCGGCATGGCCGATTGGCTGACCCAGCAATCCGGCCTCATCGTGCGCCCGGCGCGCGAAGGCGACACGCCGACGGCCGGAACGGTTCTGCTCGCGGCGACCAACGACCATATCGTCATGAAGGCGCCCTCCCGGCTCGGCTATGTCCCCGACCCGGTCGATTACGCCTACCGGCCCTCGGTCGACGTCTTTTTTCAGAGCGTCTGCCGGTTCTGGCCGGGAGAGGCGGTCGGCGTCCTGCTCACCGGGATGGGGCGCGACGGCGCGGCAGGGCTCAAGGCGCTGCGCGACAAGGGGTTCCACACGATCGCCCAGGACAAGGCGACCAGCGCGGTCTACGGCATGCCGAAGGCCGCGGCGGCGCTGGGCGCGGCCGTCGATGTGCTGGCGCTGGACCGGATCGCGCCGCGCTTGGCTGAGTTTTTCAACGCGACAAAACAACGATAATGCGAGAAGGCCATGACCCAAAATCATCATATTCCAAACGATATTCCCGCCCCGCCCGAGCAATATTCCTGCATGGTGCTGCTGGTGGACGACCAGGCGATGATCGGGGAGGCGATCCGGCGCGCGCTGCTGGGCGAGCCGGACATCGAGTTCCATTATTGCGGCAACCCCAACCGGGCGCTGGAGATCGCCAGGAAGGTCAAGCCGACCGTCATCCTGCAGGACCTGGTAATGCCCGATATCGACGGGCTGACGCTGGTGAAACAGTACCGCCACGACCCGGATACGAAAGATACGCCCATCATCGTGCTGTCGACCAAGGAGGAGGCGACGGTGAAGAGCAACGCTTTCGCTCTGGGCGCCAACGACTATCTGGTCAAGCTGCCGGACAATATCGAGCTGATCGCCCGCATCCGCTACCATTCGAAAGCCTATCTCAACCTGGTGCAGCGCGACGAAGCCTATCGCGCGCTCAGGGAAAGCCAGCAGGAACTGCTCGAAAAGAACCTGGAGCTGGCGCGGCTGACCAATGTCGATGGCCTGACCGGCCTCAACAACCGGCGCTATTTCAATGAGTTCGCCGAGATTCAGTGGAAGCTCGCGGTCCGCGAGAAATCCTGGATTTCGGTGCTGATGATCGATGTCGACGACTTCAAGCGCTATAACGACACATATGGCCATCTGGCCGGCGACGAAGTGCTGATGGATGTCGGCAGCGCGATCCAGAAATGCGCCGATCGCCCCACCGATCTCGCCGCGCGGTTCGGCGGGGAGGAGTTCATCGTTGTCCTCTCGTCGGCGCCGCCCGAGGAGGCGCAGGCGCTGGGCGAGAAGATGTGCCGGCGCGTCGAACAGCTCGGCATCACCCACAGCGCTTCGTCCATCGGCACGACGGTGACGATCAGCATCGGCTGCGCGTCGCAGACGCCGCGGCGCGGCGATACGCTGGTGTCGCTGATCAACATGGCCGATGCCGCGCTCTATGATGCCAAGCATCAGGGCAAGAACCGTGCTGTCGTGCGGGTGGTGGCGAATGCGGCCCCGCGCGACGGGGACGCCGACTTGACGGGATAGAAATCGCCTGTTGATCGCAGCCAAGGCGTGCCCTAATGCGCAATCGCGGCAATTGGCAAAAGGGAGGGCTCATGGAAACCGCGCAACCGATCCGGCGCGTGTCCTCGGCGGCGGTGGGCGGCGGCACGCGGACGGAGCTTGTCGAGCTCGCGCTGCCCGGCAGGTTCGACGACGAGAACCGGCAGGAGCGGTTCGTGATCAGCTCCATCCTGTCCTCGTCCGGCTATGGCGTCGAGCGCTGCTACCGGGGAAGCCCACTGCCGGGCTTTCACGCTCTGGGCAGGACCGTCGTCAGCCCCGCCGGCCTCAATTTCGCCCATTGCTATTCGCAGGGCCGCCTCAGCGCCATCTGCTGCTATTGGGAGCCGGCGTGGATCGCCCGCCTCTTGGGTGACGCGCCCGCCTGGGACGCCGGGACGCTGCGCGCCACGGTCGATATCGGCGACGCCGACATCCAGCACACGCTGCGGCAGATCTGCTCGGAAACGGTGTCGCCCGGCTTCTGCGCCGATATCGTCATCGATGGGCTGGGCCGTGCGCTTTTGGGCCATGTCGCCCGCTATTTCTGGGGCCGGCGGCACCGGCCCGCCATCGTGCAGGCGGATGTCTCGAACAAGGCCGTCCGTCTGGCGAAGGACTATATCGAGGCCTCGCTGCATCTCGGCCTCACGACGGGCATGATCGCCCGCGCGGTCGGCCTCAGCCGCAGCCATCTGATGCGGCAGTTCAAGACGGCGACCGGCTCGACCCTCCATGCCTATATCGAGGAGATGCGCACGGCGCGGGCCAAGGCGCTGCTGGCGGCCGACGCCCTGCCGATCAAGGAGATTTCCTTTCAGGTCGGCTTCAACAGCCCGTCCAGCTTCTCAGCCGCCTTCACCCGCAAGACCGGCCTGACGCCGCTGGATTACCGGCGGCGTTCGACCCGCCGTCACTAAACCGGCAGGCCCGCCTGCATGAACTCGACGAAGAGGCGCGAGGCGCGGGGGAAGCCGACATAATGTGAGAGGAAGACCGGGATTTCCCGAATCTCGTCCTCGCTGAGCTCGCCCTTCGACAGCGCCGTCTTCATCTGGATGATGAACGGCGTGACCTCGCCCAGCGCGGCCAGCACGCCCATCACCATCAGCCGCCGGTCGCGGATCGACATGGCGTCGCGCGCCCAGGTTTCGCCGAACGACTGGTCCAGCAGCTGCTTCAGGAACTCGGCCTTGTCGGCGTTGGACGGCAGCGGAACCACGCCGCCATAGACGTCGTCGAACACCTGCTTGCCGCGTTCGCGGCGCATATCGTCGGGCACGTCGATCTCCTTAAGCCGTGGGCTGGAAGAGGCGGCCGGTCATCGTATCGAGCACGTGTTCCCTGGCATGGACCGCTGTCGGCAGGGGAACGCCGGCGCTGTCGGCCAGCGCGATCGCCAGCTCCAGGTCCTTCTCGCCGATCCGCCCCTGGCTCTCCATGAATGCCAGCCGGTCGGCGTCGCCATCGAATTTGAGCGGGTTGTTCATCATGGCGGCCATCACCGGTGTCAGCGCGCCGTTGCTCTTCATGACCTGCGCCAGCTTTTCGAGCGGCACGCCGCCGGCCTCGGCCAGGCTGAAGCATTGGCGGGCGATCAGGATCTGTACCCAGCTCACCAGGTTGTTGCAGATCTTGAGCGCCATGGCCGAGCCCAGCTCCCCCACATGGACGATATCGGTCGAGAAGGCGTCCAGCACCGGCCGCACCCGCTCGGTCACAGTGGCGGGGCCGCCGGTCATGGTGCAGACGAAGCGGCCCTCCCCGCTGATCACCGTGCGGGTCACTGCCGCATCGATGACGGTGACGCCGCGCCCGGCGGCCTTCGCCGCCAGGTCCCTGACCGTCTCCGGCTTGACCGTGCTGTGGATCAGGATGACCGAATCCGGCGCCATCGCCGCGATCAGGCCGAAATCGCCTTCCAGCACCTCGCGCACCTGTTTGTCGTCGCGGACGCAGACGCCGACGCAGTCCGACCGGCGCCCGACATCCGCCACCGATTGACCGAGCGCGGCCAGGCCTTCGAACGGCTTCATTGCCTGCGGAAAGGCGTCATAGACAACCAGATCGGGCGTTGCCCTGGCCAGCTGCCGCGCCTGGGGCCCACCCATGCTTCCCAGCCCGATGAATCCGACTCGCACTGCCGCCTCCCACACAATCCTTCCGGGAAGCCTATCAGGGCGGAGCCGGGGCGAGAGCGCCTAAGCCTGTCGCAACTGCATCATTCGTTTCGGATCGGCACTCTTACCCGTCGCGGCGGGGGCGGCGCAGGGTGAAGCTCTCGAACGGGGCCAGCCCGCCGTCCGTGCCGGTCACGTCGTAATAGGTGACCTTCATCGTCGTGACATCGCCGGGATGGCGGCCGGGGTCGACCGTGAAGGCGGCGAAGCCATAGGCGTGCGTCGCGTTGCGGACCGCGGACCAGGGCGCCTGCTCCTTCACATAGACCGGCGGCCGCCTGCCCGTTGCCGGATCGGGGGCGCCGACGGTGGTGATCACCCGGCATTGCGGCGGGTTGAAGAACAGCTGGTTGGACGGGACCGAGGTTCCGCCGCAGCCGATGATGATGTGCACCGTGCCCTTGGTGGTATCGATCGTGTCGGTCGCCGTCGCGGTGGGAATCGGCGTCAGGGTGGCGTTGGCCTCCTGCCCGCGGATCGGATGTGAGCGCTCGTAATGATGCTCGTGCCCGCACAGGACGAGGTCGACGCCGTATGTGTCGAACAGCGGCACCCATTCCTGCCGTATGCCGAGGTCGGCGCCGTTCAGATTGTCGACGGTCGAGATCGCAACCTGGTGCATGCAGACCACGATCCAGTCGATGTCCCGGCTCTGCCGGGCGGCCTTCAGCTCCTTCTCCAGCCAGGCTTTCTGCGCGCCGTTCGAATAGCCCCGCACATAGGAGTTGCCGCCGTCCTGATAGGCGACATCGTCATTGGCCAGGCTGATCACCCGCGCCGCGCCGACGGTGAAGGCATACCACAGCCCCCGGGTGACATCCGTCTGGCCGGCGGCCTCCGGAACCGAGAAATAGGTCTGGTAGGCTTTATAGCCGATCGGGCCGTTGCCCAGTTCGTTCTCATGGTTGCCGGCCGAGGGCATCCAGGGGCGGTTGCGGGCGCTGCGGCTGTTGTTGGCCCAGAAATCCCACCAGGTACGCACCCTGTCCTCGGCGAGATTGGCATAGCAGAGATCGCCGTTGAAAAGATGGAACAGCGGCTGCAGCCGCTCGACCCCGAGCGTCGTGTCGGCAGCCCAGGGTGAGCCCAGATTGTCGTTGACATAGGGCGGGTTGGCGATCGTCACGCCCGCCGGTGGAGTATAGCGCTTGCCCAATGTCGGCGTGCCTTGATCGCCGAAGCTGGTGAAGGTGAAGGGCATCCGGCCGCGCGGCCCGGTCCGGAACGTCCCGAACTCCGGCTCGGCGCCGTCATGGAGCGCCCCGTAGAGATAGGCGGTGTCGGCGCGCAGCTGGCCGACCGCCGCATGATAGGCGTAGACGACCTGGCCGGACTTCGCGTCCGTGTAGCTTGTCTCCTTCGCCTCGACCACCCGCTCGAGCTTGCCGTCGAGCAGCCCGACCAGGACGCGGGGCCCATGAACGGGTTGGAGCGTGTGCCAGGACACCGTCATCTCAGACGACGCGTCCGCGCCGAACTGCAGATGCAGGCCTGCCACCGGGGGCGTCGCCACCGGATCGATCGCCGGATGCGCGATGGGCGTCGCGCCGGCGGCTGCGGGCCACAAAAAAGGGGATGCCGCCACACCCGCTGCCGCGAGCAGCCTGCGGCGGCTGATTTCGAGATGGAACTCGGTATCCTGCGGATTCATTGGGGCCGACCGTGCGTTCGAGACGATGCCGGTCAAATTGCCGAACGATCGCGGGGGAATCTATCGTATTCTCATGACAGCGTCGGTTGGCGCAGCGTATGCCGATGGAGCCGACCGGCCCGTGTGGCCTCGGCCGTGATTCCTGGAATTGAAGCCCGGGCATGATGACAGAGGTTTGCTGCGGGGCCTTGATCCGGATCAAGGCGGGTGCCGCGAAGCCGGTCCAGGAAGGAGGGATCGGCCCGGCATGGTGCCTGGGCCGCGAATCCCGAGGTCACGATGATCCGTCATGTTCGTTTGGAGCTGGCTCGCTGCCATGACTTCCCCGAGGGCTGCCCCGGGCGGGGCTATGAACTCGTCCTGCCGTTGACC
>CAZNNJ010000108.1:0-11300 GCA_964574305.1 uncultured Rhodospirillales bacterium
GTGCAGGTCGCCCTTTCCAACGGCCCGACCGAATGGCAGGCGCATTACGAGGAAGTCTCCGAGCAGAACCGCCATATCGCAGAGGCCGCCGAATGAAGCGCAGGCCTTCCATGCGCGTGCCGGAGATCGCGGTCGCCGGCGGCAGCCGGCGCAAGGGTCACCGCATCGTGCCGGAAGAGACGCCGGTCGCCCTCACCTACAACCGCCTGTCCCATGCCGTGATGATGGCGACCCCGGCGGACCTCGAGGATTTTGCCGTCGGCTTCAGCCTGGCCGAACGCATCGTCGATCGCGCCGACGAGATCGAGCAGCTGGAGGTCGTCCAGCGCGATATCGGCATCGAACTCAGGATGTGGATCGGCGAGAATCGGATCGCCTCCTATTCCGATCGCCGCCGCCACCTCGCCGGCCCGACCGGCTGCGGCCTCTGCGGCATGGAAAGCCTGGAGGAAACGGTGCGCCCTGCCCCCTTGGTCGCCGCTGGCCTGACCGTTTCGCCGGCCGAGATCTCCGACGCGATCGCCGCCATGCCGCCCGGCCAGAAGCTGAACCAGGAGACGCGCGCCGTCCATGCCGCCGCCTTCTGGATGCCGGATCGGGGCATCGTCGCGTTGCGCGAGGATGTCGGCCGCCATAACGCGCTCGACAAGCTCGCCGGCGCGCTGGCCCGCCAGGGCATTGCCGGATCTTCCGGCATCGTCCTGCTGACCAGCCGCGTCTCGGTCGAGATGGTGCAGAAGACCGCGATCCTCGGCGCATCGATCCTGGTCGCCGTCTCGGCCCCCACTGCGCTCGCCATCCGCACGGCCGAAGCCGCCGGCATCACCCTGATCGCCGTCGCCCGCGGCCGCGACTTCGAAATCTTCACGCACTCGAACCGGGTCGGCGACACCGAGGTCCGCCATGTCGCCTGACCGCCTGGTCTATATGGCCAACCAGATCGGCACCTTCTTCATGACCCAGCACGGCAAGGACCCGGCGGTGGGCATCGCCGATCACCTCAGGAAATTCTGGGACCCGCGCATGCGCAAGGCGATCATCGCCCACGCGGCGGCGGGCGGCGCGGGGCTTAAGCCTGATGTGCTGAGGGCGGTAAATGCGCTGGGGCAGTAGGCGGCGCTATTTCCGCACCGCATAGAACATCGAATTGTTCGTCGTATAGACCGTCCCGTCCTGGCCGACGATGGTCGCGGTATAGGCCTGGGGCAGCGGCGTGTTCAGCTGGATGCTCTCGCTGATCGTGTTGGTCTTGAGGTTCCAGCGATAGAGGTGGCCGTCCTCGCTGTTGGCGAAGACGGAATTGGTGGTGGGGTCGACCACGGCGCTGGAGATGCACCATTCATAGACCTGGCCGGACGGCGCCCCGGGAAACTGGGTCGGGCCGGTCATGGTCAGCACCTCCTGCATCACCGGAGTGTTGGTGGCGGAGTATTCGTCGATCTGCGAGGCGCTGGGGTCCAGCACCGCGACCTTGTTATGGCCGTCGCCCAGCGTGATCCCGACGCCGGCATAGTTGTTGTACTTGGTCATCAGCAGATAGTTCGACTTGCCCTTGTAGGACGGCACCATGGCCGCCGAGACGATCGACGGGGTTATGTCCCAGCCGAACGAGCCGGGGATTTTGGTGACGGCCAGCGTGCTGTCGAAATGCAGCAGCCAGCCGCGGGCATGGTGATAGGGATAGTTGCGCGCCAACACGCCGAAGAACACGTCCCCGTTCGGCCCGATCGTCGGCGATGCGGTGCTGTCGTCGTTGATGTCGGCATCGTCGCCGACCGACGGGTCCTTGAGCCGGACCTTGTATTTCGGCTGCAGCGTCTTGGCGTCGAGGCCGACCAGATAGCCTTGGTCGCCGCCGCCTGGGCCGCTGCTGACCGCGATATAGAGCCTCGTCTTGTCATAGGAGATGGCCGGCCCGCAGTTCATCTGCACCTAGGTCATCGTGGCGTCGCCCGACGCCGCGGCGGCGGTGATGAAGATGCCGGTGCCGTCGGTCCCGACCCGGGCGATGCCGCTCTTCAGGCCGACCGGCGCGCCGGACTCGGCGATGAAACCGAAATAGACATTGCCGGCATCGTCGGCGGTCAGCGGCGTGCTGATCTTGACCGTCGACCGATAGGCCGCCTGATTGGCCTGATAGGCGGCGGCGCCGTAGAAGGCGAACCAGCCGGTCGCCCCGGCCTTCTGGTTCGGCGTGTCGCGCCAACGGATGAGGCCGCCGGCGCCCGGATAATAAACCCGGTTCTGCAGGGTCAGCACCGGGCCGAAGGCCGGCGTCCAGTCATGGTCGGGCAGCACATAGTCGCTGTCGAGCGACCATAGCGTGGCGCCGTTCGCCGGATTGTGCGCCTCGACCCGGAACCCGCCGGCCGCACCGGTCTTCACCGGCAGGATCACGGTATTCGCCTCCGTCACCATCGGCGATCCGTAATGGATCAGGAGTTCATCGCCCGAGACCTGCGGATCGAGGTCGATCGGCGTCTTCCAGGCGATCCGGTTCAGCGTCTGCGCGGTCACCGGCGCGATGGCGCTGTGCTGCGAATTCTGCCCATGGCCACGCCATGCGGCCTGCGCCCCCTGCCCCAGCATTGCCGCGAGAGCGACGGAAAGAAGCAATGGACGGATCAAGACTTCCCTCGGCTTTTCGTTATCGGGCGGAACCGGACGGCGTCGCACGCTAGCATATACGCGACCTGCGGCGAACCGGGCTGTCAGCGGCAACTGCCGGGCGCGCATTGCGGCAATGGATCACCTGTAATGATATATTATCATAGTATTTCTTAGGGATTTCGCGTCTTCCGCTTCGCCACAGCGCATGATAACGGAATACAAATGCCACCAGAAGCGTCTAACAAAGAGAAATACTATAACGATCCGGCTAAGCGCCGGAAAAGACGCGGTGGCCCGTGCGCCATATCGGACGGCACGGCATCTCCTCTATCAGGGATCAGTGGGTTTAATAATGAGCAGTATCTTACGCATTCGAGCCGCCGGCGTTTTGGCGGCTCCTCTGGCATTGACGCTGGGCAGCGCACCCATCGTGGCCTGGGCCAAGTCAGCCGATGTCATCCCCATCCGGCATGTGGTCATCATCATGCAGGAGAACCGAAGCTTCGATAATTACTTCGGCACATTCCCAGGGGCCGACGGCATTCCCGCCGGAACCTGCGTTCCGCTCGACCCGGCCACGCCCAGGCTCGGATGCGTCAGGCCTTTTCACGATCCCCACGACGTGAATGCCGGCGGTCCGCATGGGCCGACCGGCGCGCAAGCCGACCTCGATGACGGAATCCAGTCCGACTTCATGGACGGTTTCATCGCCCAGCAGACGAACGCGCCACAGAATTGCCAGCCCAACGCGCCGGAATGCTCCACCGCCAAGGACGGCGTCACCAGGCACGACGCGGTGGGCTATCACACGCGGGAGGAGATTCCGAACTATTGGGCCTATGCCGAGCGGTTCGTTCTTCAGGACCGTCTGTTCGAAGGCATGCGGTCCTGGTCCTGGCCATCGCATCTCGATCTGACCAGCGAGTGGGCCGCGGTCTGCTCGGATCAGTACAAGGCATCGAGCTGCGTCACCAACCCGAATGCCGGCCAGCCGAAGGCCGATGTGCAATTGCCTTGGGCCAATCTGTTCCAGCTGCTCGACAGCAGAGGCGTGTCCTGGAAGTACTATCTCGGCTACGGCAACCAGCCGGACTGCGACGATGGCGGGATAACATGCACTGCTCAGCCTCAGGCCAGCGGCTACGAATCGATCTGGAATCCGCCGCCCTATTTTGCCTCGGTGAGAAAGAAAGGGCGCGCGTATCTGCTGTCGCACAACCCGGACTCCGACATGTTCCTGAGCGATATCAAGAACGGAGCCCTGCCGCAGGTCTCCTGGGTGATACCCTCAGCGCTCGACAGCGAGCACCCGCCGGGCGGGGTCACACGCGGGATGGAATACGTGACCAAAATGGTCACCGCGATAATGCACTCACATTACTGGCAAGACACCGCGATCTTCATCACCTGGGACGACTGGGGCGGGTTCTATGATCATGTGGCGCCGCCCGATGTCGATACCAACAACACGGATACGCCGATCCAGGGCTACGGCCTCCGCGTTCCCGGTCTCATGATCAGCGCCTACGCTAGGCCCGGGATGATCGATCACGCGGTGCTGAGCTTCGATTCCTACGCGACCTTCATCGAGGACCTGTTCATGAACGGCGCCCGCCTCGATCCCAGGGCGCTGGGCAACCCCGATCATCGCCCGGACATCCGCGATGCGCTGACCGATGTGTACTTTCCGGATGGGCGGACGGCCAAGATCGGCAACCTGATGGACGAGTTCGATTTCACCCAGACGCCGCTGCCGCCACTGGAGCTGTCGACTACGATTCCCACCGATATCAAGGCCATTTGCGCGCCCAACAACAGCAGCAAGTGTACGCAGCCGACGGTCAACATTTCGTGGAGAGCGGTGCAGTCGGGGGGCACCTATACCTACCATATCGAACGCGACGGCACCGACCTGCCGCAATGCGTCGGCACGGCCATCAGCTGCACCGACGTGCCCGGCAGCGGTGCCCATCTCTACAGAGTCTATAGCGTCAGCATAAAAGGCATTCCAAGCCCCCGCTCGGCCGCGGCGGAAGCGGATGTGCCATAATGCACCGGCCATCCACGACGCCAACCCACCTCAACCCATTGTCAGCAGATTCACAATGAAGGGCATCGTCCGCAACCGCCTCACCGCCGTCCTGGCGGCCCCCCTCGCATTCGCGCTAGGCGGCGCCCCCACCCCGGCATGGGCCGGCAATACCCCAATCCGGCATGTGATCATCATCATGCAGGAGAATCGCAGCTTCGACAGCTATTTCGGCAAGTTTCCCGGCGCCGACGGCTTGCCGAACGGTCTTTGCGTTCCGCTCGATCCGAGCAAACCCAAGCAGGGATGCATCGCGCCTTTTCACGACCCCCATGACGTCAACGCCGGCGGCCCGCATGGGCCCGAAGGCGCCAAAGGTGACCTGAATGACGGCCTGTTCAGCGACAAAATGGATGGATTCCTCTACCAGCAATCAACCGCACCGCAGAATTGCGTCCCTAACGCGCCGGATTGCAGCACGACGAAGGATGGTGTCGCTCGCCACGATGCGGTCGGCTATCACACGCGTGAGGAGATCCCGAACTATTGGGCCTACGCCGAAAGGTTCGTCCTGCAGGATCACTTGTTCGAGGGTGTGCGCGGCTGGTCCTGGCCGTCGCATCTCGGTCTGACGAGCCAATGGGCCGCGGTCTGCTCGGATCAGAACAAAGCCAAGAGTTGCCGGACCAACCCGAACGCAGGACAGCCGCAACAGAATGTGCAACTGCCGTGGGTGAACTTCTTCCAGCTGCTCGATATGAAGGGTGTCTCCTGGAAATACTATCTCAGCAACGGGCTCGAGCCAGACTGCGAGAACGGCTCGCTGATCTGCGACCCCGTCGAGCAGGCCGCCGGCTATGAATCGATCTGGAATCCCGCACCCTATTTCGCCTCGGTCAGGAAAAAGGGGCAGAGATATCTGCAAATACACAATCCGGAAGCCGGGCAATTCCTGACGGACCTGAAACGGGGCAGATTGCCGCAAGTCTCCTGGGTGATACCCGCGGCCCTTGACAGCGAGCATCCGCCCGGGGGCGTCACCCGCGGGATGGACTATGTCACCAAGCTGATCAATGCGGTGATGCGCTCGCAATACTGGAAGGACACCGTGATCTTCCTCACCTGGGACGACTGGGGCGGCTTTTACGACCATATGGCGCCACCGAACGTCGACTATAACGCCACGAACAATCCCGTTCAGGGCTATGGATTGCGCGTGCCGGGTATCATGATCAGCGCCTACGCCAAGGCTGGCATGATCGACCATGCGGTGCTGAGCTTCGACTCCTACTCGACCTTCATCGAGGATCTGTTCATGAACGGGGCCCGGCTCAATCCGACGGCCCTGGGCAACCAGGACAATCGCCCGAGCATCCGGGATGCGTTGAAGGAGGCCCAATACCCGGACGGACGGACAGTCCAGATCGGCAATCTCATGGACGAGTTCGACTTTACGCAAACGCCTCTCGAACCGCTCGAGCTGTCGACAGCGATCCCCTCGGGCATCGCCGTCGACTGCGCGCCGCGCCTGGGCTCCCATTGCTCCCAGCCGAATGTCACCATCACCTGGAACCCGGTCAAGCCGGGCAAATATCTCTATCATGTCGAACGCGACGGGGCCGATCTGCCACAATGCATTGGCACGGCCACGAAATGCGTCGACACGCCCGGCGGCGGAGCCCACCTCTACCGGGTCTACAGCATCACCGATAAGGGCATACGCAGCCCGCGCTCGGCCGCGGCGGAGGCTGACATACCTCAGGACGGCATGTAGTCGCCGCCGCCGATCGACAGCAGCTGGCCGGTGATGTGGCGGGCAGCGTCGGAGGCAAAATAGAGGGCGGCGTTGGCGATGTCGGCAGGACGGCCCAGCTGCTGCAGGGGCTGGGGAACGGCGGCATGCAGCTTGCCGGTTTTCTCATAGTCGGCGTTGAAGCTCTCGGGCGTGCCGAACATGCTGAGCCGGGTCCAGAAGCTGCCGGTCGAGGTCTTGTCCGAGCTTTCGGGCACGATCCAGCCCGGTGCGATCGTGTTCGCCCGTACATTGTGTTCGCCGAGGTCGGCCGCCAGCGCCTTGGTGAAGGCGAGCACGAAGCCCTTGGCCCCCGCATAGATCGGGTCGAACCGCCCGGCCCAGCCGGACAGCGCGGCGTTCGAGGCGATATTGACGATCGACCCGCTGCGCCGTCCGATCATGCCCGCACCGACCGACTGCACCATGTTGATCGTGCCATAGATATTGAGGCGGACAGTCCAGTCGACGATCTCGTCGGTCAGGTCCGGCAGGCGGGCCATGCCGACGCCGCCGCCGGCATTGTGGATCAGCGCGTCGACCGGGCCGAATTCGGCGGTCACCTGCCCCACCGCCCTGTCGACCGAGGCGCGGTCGGTGATGTCGGTGCGGATATCGATCAGCCGGCCGGTGCCGCGCGATTTCGGCGACGCGACCGCTGGCGCGTGATCGAGGATCGCGACATTGGCGTCGCGCTGGGAAAAGGCATCGACCAGCCCCTGGCCGATGCCGCCGTTGCCGCCGGTGACGATGACCGTCTTGCCCGCAAACCAGAACTGATCGCTGAACGTGCTCATGCCTTGCCCTTCCCCGTTTCGAGAAAACATATCGGAGAAAATGTTTTATCGCTATGATGAAAGGCGTGGGCAGCATTTTTTCCGGAGGCGTTGCCGACCGGGATCAGGAGAGGAGACACGGCATGTTCGATTTCGATACCTCCAGAACCTGGAAGCCGATTCAAGAGAAGCTGAACAGGACCACCAACCCGCGCCATCGCGTCATGCTGCAGGAGCTGCTGAATCACGCCCGCGGGGAGGTAGAGGGCGACCTCGAGCGTGTCATGGGGACCCTGTCATCCAACCCGGCCTATCGCTGGGTGCGCAGCGGTCCGAAGCAACCCGTCGGAACCGAGGAGATCCGCGAGTTCTATGTGAACGAGATCTTCGGAGGCGGTCGCTTCTGCATCGAAGCCAACAAGGACCGCATCGTCGTGGACGACGATACGATCGTCACCGAGGGCACGATGCGCGTCATGCTGTGGGGGCGGGACCTCGAGCGGCAAGGCGCGCAGATCGACGACAGGGATGCGGTCTACCTGATGACGCTCCGTCTCCTGATCGTCTGGCCCTTCGATGCGAACGGCAAGATCATCGGTGAGGAAAGCTGGAATCAGCAGCCGGAATCCCTGGTCAAGGTGCCTTTCGAAGACATTCCCGAAAACTTCAAGGCATATGTCCACGGAAAGCTGAAAGCCGCCTGACGCCTTGCCCCCAACATCTCAGGCTGCTGCGGGCGGCTCGAACCGCACCTGCAGCTTGCCTTCTCGCGGCGCCGCATAGAGGCCGACGATCGCGGACGGCAAGTTCTCGATGCCGTCGACGACGGTGCTGATCGGCTTGAGCGCGCCGCTCAGCAGATGACGTGAAAGATCGTCCTCGGCTTTCGGGCGCTCATGGTAGAAGTCATTGACCGTCCAAGACTCTGACTTGATGTTGCGCGCCGCCGAAATCGCCTCAACCCGCTCGGAAATTCCGAATATCCGCCGCATCGAGGCCTGTGTGGCCGCCGGCTCCGTCCAGGCCGGCGCGTAGAAGGCGGCGGCTGCACCGAACGACAGAAGACGGCCATTCCGGTTCAAGGTGCCGACCACGAGCTCGGTCAACGCACCGCCGATGCCGTCAGAGAAAACGTCGATGCCGTCCGGAAACGCGGCGG
Source organism: uncultured Rhodospirillales bacterium (assembly GCA_964574305.1). Classification (GTDB taxonomy): domain Bacteria; phylum Pseudomonadota; class Alphaproteobacteria; order BOG-932; family Roseiterribacteraceae; genus BOG-932. Next base: position 8,367 of record CAZNNJ010000108.1, read on the forward strand.
CGAGGCGTTCCGCAAGATCGGCGGCGCCATAGTCGAGACAATCCCAAATGGCGAGCGTCTTCCGTGCCCAGGCACAGCGGTCCTCGCCGCCGCCGAAACCAACGACCCGGCAGCCGGCGATCCGTGCCAGCTGGGCGACAATGGCGCCGACCGAGCCGGTCGCGCCGGCGACCGCCACCGCGTCCCGGGGCATCAGCGGACCGCATTCCCGCAATCCGAAATAGGCGGTCATCCCGGAGGTGCCGAACATCTCCATCAGCACTTCCGGCGGCCACATCCTCACCATCGCCGGCCTGAAGACATAGCACCAGGGCGAGTTGGTGCCGTTCAGCGCCTTCACGAGCTCGCTTGGCACGCCATAGCCACCGGTCGGCCCATCGCTGCTGCTGACGATCTGATAGTCCTGCCAGCCCGCTTGGCAGGCGATGACGTCACCCTCGCGAAAGGCCGGATCGCGCGACTTGAGAATTTCCGCGCAGGCATAGTTGGTCGGATCGGTCTCGCCGAGCCTGGTCATGCCACGCACCATCCGCATGCGCGTGTTCGAATGGATATTGATCAGCTTGATCCGCGCCAGTGCCTGGCCCGCGGTCGGCTCTGGCATCGGCAGCTCATGGAGCGCGAACTGCGCATGCCCGAGGGTGCCATCGGTCAGTGGCTCGGCGAAAATCCACTTGCAATACGTCTTCTGCATGCGTACGCCCATACGGAGGCGGCGTCGAGATCGCCCGCGCCGGCCATGGCGACACACTATTTCATGCTGATGATCGAATTGGTAGCAGCGGGGTGATTTGAACACCCGACCAAGGGATTATGATTCCCCTGCTCTACCACTGAGCTACGCTGCCGCCGAGGTGAGGCCGGTGAGATAGGAGCCTCGCTTTGTCCTGTCAAGCCGGGGAGGCCCGAGGCGGAAATAAAGCGCGAAATTCCCGCTTGACAAAGTTCTGATATTGTTCCTATTTTAGTCCAATCACCACATCATCGGCGGACGAGACATGAAATTCTGGAAAGTCATCGGGCTGTTCCTTGTGTCGGTCGCGTCTCCGGCGCTGGCGGACACGGCGCCGAGCCTCTCGGTCATCGGTACGATTCCCGGGCCGGACGGCGGCTGGGACATTCCGTCGGTCGATGCGGCGGCCCGGCGCCTCTATATCGCCCATGGCGACGCGGTGACCGCGATCGATCTCGACAGCGGCAAGGTCACGCCCAAGCTGGTCGAGGGCAAGCGGTTGCATGCCGTGCTGCCCCTGCCCGACGGGCGGGCGCTCAGCACCAATGGCGGCGACAATACCGCCACGCTGTTCGAGGCGGCGACCGGCAAGGTGATCGCCTCCATCCCCACCGGCCTCAGCCCCGACGCGGCGGTCCTTGAGCCGACAAGCGGGCTGGCCTGGGTCATGGACGGCCACGGCGGAACGATCACCCTGATCGACCCCAAGACCGCAAGCTCGCCGGGCCGGATCGATGTCGGCGGAAAGCTGGAATTCGCCGTCGCCGACGGAAACGGCCATGTCTTCGTCAATATCGAGGACAAGGCGGAAATCGCGGTCGTCGATGTCGCTCAGCGCAAGGTTACCACACGCTATAAGCTGGACGGCTGCGAGGAGCCGGGCGGGCTGGCGCTGAACCCGGCGACAGGACTGCTGCTGGCCGCCTGTTCCAACAAGAAGGCCATCGCGGTGCAGGCGAAGGACGGCACGGCCGTCGCCACCCTGACCATCGGCGAGCGGCCCGACGGGGCGATCTTCGATGCCGGTCGGAAGCTGTTCTTCATCCCTTGCGGCGAAGGCAATATCGCCGTCGTCGATGAAAAATCGGGGAAACCCGCCGTCATCGCCACTATCCCGACCGCCAACGGGGCACGGACGGCGGCGCTCGATCCCAAGACCGGCAAAATCTATCTGCCGACCGCCGATTTCGCGGCGCCGGCCGAGGGCGAGAAGCACCATGCGGTGGTTCCTGGCACCTTCCGCATTCTCATCGTCGGGGAAAAATAGAAATCGTTCGCTAAGATTATTGCGTTCGAATACGGGACGACGGCACCCGCCGCGCCCCGTTCACAGGCGCGGCGGCTTTCTTTATGCCCCGGGCAAAGGGCGCTAAGATGGCGGCGGACATTGCAGGCAGTCTTCTGCCACTCCATCCCGCGGGTGCAACCTGACCGAACTCGCAAACCCCTCGCCCGCCGCCGCAAGGCCGACCCGGCGGTCGCCGCTGGCGATGCTGATCCGGATCATCCGCAATCCGCTCGACGCCGTGCCGGAGGCGGCCTATCACGCCCCCCTCACCCATACGGAATTCCTGGGCCGCCAGCGCTTCCATGTCACGGACCCGGCGCTGATCCAGGAGACGCTGGTCGGCAATGCCGATGCGCTGGCCAAGGGGCCTGAGCTCAGGCGTTCGCTCGGGCCGGCGCTGGGCGAAGGGCTGTTGACCGCCAACGGCGCCCATTGGAAATGGCAGCGCCAGTCGGCCTCGCCGATCTTCCGGCATGAGCGGCTGCTGGCCTATCTGCCGGCGATGCTGTAGTTCGCAGCCGAAACCCAGGACCGCTGGCTGAAGCTTCCCCCGGACAGCGAGATCGACATCGCGCATGAGATGATGCGCACGACCTTCGACATCATTGTCGAAACCATGCTGTCAGGGCACGGCAATATCGACGTCGCGCGTGTGGAACGCGGCATCACCCACTATCTCGAGGCGACCGGCTGGCTCTTTGCATTGAGCCTGCTCAATCTTCCGGACTGGACGCCCTATCCCGGCCGCCGGCGGACGGAGAGGTCGAGCCGTTTCCTGCGCGACACGATCGGGGGCATCACGGCGGCCCGGCGGTCGGCCGGCCCCCAGACCGGCCACCTGATCGAAATTCTGCCCGCGGCCTCCGACCCGGAAACCGGACGGACCAAGACCCACCAATGGAATCACCACCAA
>CAZNNJ010000109.1:0-11166 GCA_964574305.1 uncultured Rhodospirillales bacterium
CGCACCGCCAGAATGAACAAGGCCCAATCCGTTCCCGACAAGGACGGGACCTACACCTTCGTGGTGTCGGCCAAGGACCCCGGCGTCCATAACTGGGTCGATCCCTGCGACTTGCACGAGGGCATCCTGACCCTGCGCTGGGCCGAATTCCCCGGCGGCGTGCCTGGTCAGGACCTGGGCGCGACCAGCAAGGTGGTGAAGCTTGCCGACCTGAAGCGCGCGCTGCCGGCGGATACCAGGTTCGTGACGCCGGAGGAGCGCAAGGCGCAGCAGGCCGAGCGGACGAAGGCTTACGCTTGGCGGCTGCAGGATCACTAGCCGCTGGATCTCACCCTCACCCTAACCCTCTCCCATCAAGGGAGAAGGAATCAAAGTTCATGTCCCTCCCCTTGATGGGGGAGGCGAGGAGAGGGTGAAATGCCCTCGCCCGCACAAAACCGAATAGGACACCCAATGCCCCCCTCCCCCGTCTGGCTCATCACCGGCTGCTCAACCGGCATCGGGCGCGAGATCGCCATCGCCGCGCTGGAGAAGGGCCATCGCGCGGTGGTGACGGCGCGCAAGCCGGCGGCGGTGGAGGATATCCGCGAACGGTTCCCCGACCGGGCCATCGTCGCAGCGCTGGACGTGACGGACCGCGACCAGATCGCGGCAGCGATCGAGGCCGGCCGTAAGACGTTCGGACAGATTGACGTGCTGTGCAACAATGCCGGCTACGGCTATATGGCCGCGATCGAGGAAGGCGAGGAGGACGAGGTCCGCGCCATGTTCGAGGCCAATTTCTGGGGCCCGCTGCATCTGATCCGAGCGATCCTGCCCGAGATGCGGGCGCGCAGGAGCGGCTATATCATCAATATCTCGTCGCAGGCCGGGCTGATGGCCAATCCCGGCACCGCCTTCTATAGCGCGTCGAAGCACGCGATGGAGGGCATGACCGAAGGTCTGGTGAAGGAGGTCAAGAAGTTCGGCATCCGCGTCACTGCCGTCGAGCCCGGCCCGTTCCGCACCCAATGGGCCGGCGGTTCGCTGAAGCAGGTCAAGACCCCCTTGCCCGACTATGAGGACAATGTCGGCGCCCGCAGGGCGATGATCGTCCAGATGTTCGACAAGCTGCCCGGCGACCCCAGACGCGCCGGCAAGACCATCGTCGACCTCTACGACCTGCCAGAACCGCCGTCGCAGCTGCTGCTTGGCAAAGTGCTCTACGACACCTACCGCGCCAAGCTGGACGGGGTGATCGCTTCGCTGAAGGAGTGGGAGGCGGTGACCCTGGCGACGGATTTCCCGCCGGGCCAGTGACCCTCGGCATGCTACCCTCCTCAGCCGCACTGAAGAGACCTCCGTCATGCTCCGCCACCTTAATGCCGTGTTGCTGCTGGCCCTGTCAGCCGGCGCCGCTTCTGCCGAGACGCTGACGGTCGGGCCCGGCGCGGCCTACAAGACCATCGCATCGGCGGTGGCGGCCTCGCACGACGGCGACACGATTGAGGTCAAGGCCGGGCTTTATGAGAACGACTATGCCGAAATCGCCAAGAAGGTGACGCTGACCGCGGTCGGCGGCTTCGCCCGGCTGCGTTCGACCGGGCTGATCCCCAACCGCAAGGCGATCCTGATCACCGACACCGACGTCACCATCAAAGGCTTCGAGTTCTCCGGCGCCAGGGTCAGCGGCAATGACGGCGGCAATGGGGCCGGCATCCGCTATCAGGGCGGCAATCTGGTCATCGAGAACTGCTATTTCACCGATAACCAGGACGGCATATTGGGCGTCGGCGACGGGACCGGAACAGTCACCGTCAGCCGGAGCGAGTTCTTCGCCAACGGCGCGATCACCGGCCCTTCGGTCGGCTTCACCCACAATCTCTATCTGGGCGGGCTGGCCAAGCTCACCATCGAGAACAGCTATTTCCACGGCGCCCGCGTCGGCCACGAGATGAAGAGCCGCGCCAAGCAGACCATCGTGCGCAACACCCGCATCGTCGACGGGCCGACCGGCACCGCCAGCTATTCGATCGACCTGCCCAATGGCGGCGAGGCCACCATCGCGAACAGCCAGATCGAGCAGGGGCCGAAATCGCAGAACCCGAACATCATCGCCTTCGGCGAGGAAGGGAACCTGCATCCGGGATCGAAGCTGACGGTCGAGAACAGCCTGATCGAGAACGACCTCACCTCCCCCTTGGCCTATGGCCTGTGGAACGCCACCCCGGTGCCGGTGCATATCGTGAATGCCAGGGTCTATGGCCTGACGATGGATTCGCTGTTCCACGGGCCGGCCACGGTCGGCGGGACCGAGTATCTGCAGGCCGAGCCGCCGATCCCGACCGGGCATCCCTGGGAAGAATGACCGGCCCGATGCGTCCTCTCGCATCGGACCGCAGTCTATCCTCACAATATACAGAATTTTACGATACACAATGTATCATAATTTAGGATATTTTAATATTAAATAAATAGTTTTCCTATAAGAAGTTTGGAAATGATCGAAATATAACTGATTTCCTTATTAATCCTCTAGATATTACCAAGTTTTCGAAAGGAAATTGGAACCTTATTCGATGACCCGAGTTTCGGTTGAGCCCGCGCGCCATGCGGGCTCATGCCGGTAATGAAACTCGGGAGGATATTGTGCGCGATTCTTTCAAACTTGGTCTGACCGCCTGCGCCCTGTTCGTGGCGGCGTCGGGCGCTGCTTCGGCAGCGGACATTCTGGCCGGAAACTATACGGTCAACGGCTTCACCACCTCGTCGACCTGCACGATTCCAGGCTCGCCGCAGAAGGGCGATGTCAGCACGGCAACGATCGTCTATCCGGGCGCCGGCAAGGCCGGGATGATCCTCGCCAATCCGGCGACCACCAAGTCGTCGGCGGCGGGCAAGGGCGCGACTCAGGTCTGCGTCGCCACCGGCAAGGTTCCAGCAGCGGGCCTGAACAACGCCACCATCCCCTTCACCTGCTACGACGACACCGAGGCCGGCCCGTCATCAACGGCCCTGGCCAAGCTATCAGCGAAATTCAAGGTCGGCGCGACCCATACGCCGCAGATCGTCACGGTCGGGGTCACCGCCACCGTCACCTCGCCGATCTCCTGCAAGTTCACCACCGACGGGACGAACGCCCACAATTAAGCCGATATAGGTACGAAGGCGGCGCATGCCGCCTTCGTATTGCCGATGAAGCCCGCCCGTCGAGAAGTGCGAACTCACCGGCGCCAAGGTCGGTAGCGACTGCATCCCCGGAGACGACGACCGCTGCGACAGAACATAGCCGGCGGCTCTACCCTTACCTCGGCTGAACACGTCCACGCCCGTACGATGGGCGGTTCGGACAAAAAATTTCACCACCGCGCAATTTTTTTTGCCAGCTCCGGCCGCGCCCGGATTCCTGTTTTCTAGGCCCCGCGGTACTGAGCAAGTTATGGCTGCACGCGGTTAAAAATTTCGACAAATGGAAACCGTCAGAACAACTTCAGCCAGGCCTCACATTTTGCGGGCTGGATTTGCAGTTTATTTGGAATTCTCCTTAGTACATTGTGATCTATAATGTATCATACGTGAACATATTTCAGTATTACAAAAGTTATAACCCCCAATATGATTTAAAATAGACCAAAAAATAGCATTATATTCTTACATTTTTAATATGGAGTTCTGAATTTTTGAGATTTGTCAGGAACTTTATTAAGCCACCTGAGTTTCGGTTGAGCCCGCGCGTACCATGACGGTGCGCATGGGTTCACGCCGGTAAATAAATTCGGGAGGATAATTGTGCGCGATTCTTTGAAACTCGGTTTGACCGCCTGCGCCCTGTTCGTGGCGGCATCCGGTGCTGCTTCGGCGGCGGACATTGCCAAAGGCACATATGCAATCAATGCCATTGTGACCAAATCCAGCTGCGGCACCCTCAGCCCACAACTCAAGACGGGCGTCACGACGCTCACGAACATTCTTTATGCGGGCGCCGGGGCCAAGGCGTCGCTGGTGAGCCCCGGAACGACATCCACCTCCAAGCCCGGAACTGCGACCACCCAGGCCTGCGTCGCCGCCGCGGCGACGCCCGCGGCGGGATTGAACGGCGCCACAGTGACGTTCAATTGCTACCAGGACACCAGCTCCGGCGAAGCCAAGTCGGCGATCGCGAAGATCCAGGCGAAGTTCAAGGTCGTCCCCACCCACGTTCCTTCGGCGAACTCGCTCACGGTCACCAGCAACCTCTTCGTCGGCAGTTCGCCGACGCCGACCTGCGCCTTCACTACCGACGGCACGATGGTTCTGGAATAGCCCACCAACAAACCGGGACGGCCGCCGGCCGTCCCGCAACAACCAGCGAAGCCTGCCGCGGCGGGCCATCGGATTGCTGACAAAGCCCGTCACCCAGACGGGTTTTGCGCACCAGCCAAGCGGCATTCAATAAGCTCTGGGAGGGTAAAATGACTGGGCGTATCGCCAAAACTCTGTTCGCCTGCACCTTTGTCGCAGGCGCCATTCCGTTATCCGCATCGGCTCAGCCGGCTGCGCAGCCTTCGGCATCCTCGGGCGGCCTGGAGGAAGTCGTCGTCACGGCCCGCCGCCGCGAGGAGAAGCTGCAGACCGTGCCGGTGGCGGTCACCGCCTTCACGCCCAAGGACATTCAACAAAAGTCGATCGAATCCGCGTCGGACCTGCAGCATTACGTGCCGTCGCTGATGAGCAGCCAGCAGTCTCGCGACGAGCAGGTCTTTTATCTGCGGGGTCAAGGGCCCAATGGCGGTTCGGGCGGCTCGCCCGGCGTCATCGCCTATTTCGCCGAGGTGCCGTTCAGCGGCTCGGGTCCCGGCGTCTATTTTGACTTGGAGGGTCTGCAGGTGTTGCGCGGCCCCCAGGGTACGCTGTTTGGCCAGAACACGACCGGCGGCGCGGTACTGTTCGAGCCGAAGCGGCCGACCAACAATTACGAGGGCTATGTCCAGCTCACCTTGGGCGATTACAACCGCGAGGGTGTCGAGGCGGCGGTGAACATCCCGATCATCCAGGACGAGCTGCTGGTCCGCATCGCCGGCTCCAAGGAAACCCGCGACGGCTTCACGAAAGACATCGGGACGCATCAGGACCACGACAACCGGGACTACTGGTCCGGCCGCATCGGTGTAACCTGGCGGCCGACAGACGATTTCGACAACTATCTCGTCTATGACAGCCTGTACTCGCACACGAACGGCACCGGAATCGTGGCGCAGGCAGCGAATCCGAACAGAAACTGCAAGCTGGGCCTGGATCAAGACAACAAGTGCCTGCTTCAGGGCTCGTTCGCCAGAACGTTCGGCGTGCCGACCGTCGAAAGGCTGATAGCGCTGCAGAACCGGCTCGGGCCCCGGACGATCGACACGAGTGTCCCCGGCCTGGACAAGACCTATAGCTGGGGTATCACCGACATCGCCCGCTGGGATGTCGCGGACAACGTGACTTTCAAGAATATTTTCGCCTACCGCCAGTTGAAGAACTTGCTGCGCTCCGATTTCGACGGAACCCGGCTGGTCGAAGGTGAATACACCACGCCCAGCGGCTGGGAGCTCAACAACGAGCAATATTCCGAAGAGCTGCAGCTCCAGGGCAAATTGCTGAACGACAAGCTGAACTGGATCATGGGCGGGTTCTTGGAGTTCCTGCGTCCGGCCGGCTACACCACGGCGAACGTGCAAACGACGGTCGTCCTTCTCCCCGGCGTTCCGCCAGGACGGGTGATCCTCGACGCCAACGCTTACGGTCAGAATGCGCTAGGCCCGGAGGGCGAGAGGGACTTCACTTATGCGCCCTTTGTCCAAGCCGACTACGATTTCGGCGGAATTTCGGATGCGCTCGACGGGCTCATACTGACGCTGGGCTTCCGCTACACCTGGGACTACCGCAAGAACAGCAACTTCTCGACGGTCGACGTCAAGGTTCCGGGATTAGGGCCAATCCACTTGCCCTGCGGCACTACCCCAAAAAATAGCGCCACCGGCCTAGCCTGCGTTTACGACAGCCATACGTTCGAGGCGCCGACCTGGACGGCAGGACTGAAATATCAGATCACGCCCGACACGCTCGTCTATGCCAAGGGCAGCCGCGGCTTCAAATCGGGCGGCTTCAACGGCGCCGGCGGCGTATATTTCCCGAGCCGGTACAAGTCGGAATATGTCACCGATGCAGAGGTCGGGCTGAAATCCGACTGGGATATCGACGGGGTCAAGCTGCGCACCAATGCCGACTTCTTCCGCGACGACTATCTCAACGCTCAGCGCGCGGTCGGCATCGCGTTCGAGATCCTTCCGGGCCAGCCCAGCACGCTGACCTCGACCACCGCCATCGCCAATGGCAATGCCGAGGTCGAGGGTGTCGAGTTCGAAGGCACGGTCGTGCCCTTCGACGGGCTGAATCTCACCGCGACCTGGTCCTGGGTCGATGCGCATTATACCAAGTTCATCGTCCCGACGGTCGGCGACCGCACGGCGTTGCCTTACCCGTTCGTGCCGAAGAACAAGTTCGGCTTCACCGCCGACTACAAGCTGCCCTTCGTGCCGGACGACATGGGGGAGGTGCACGCGATTGCGAGCTATGTTCATACCGGGCGCATCCAATACGCAACCGGCGATGTCGAGCCGTTCGGGGCCGCGCACCCCTATGACCTGCTCGACCTCAGGCTCGACTGGGACAATATCGCCGGCCAGCCTTTCGACGCCTCGTTCTTCATGACCAACGTCACCGACGAACTGTACAAGCTGGGCAATTACGGCGTCTATACGACGCTCGGCGTGGTCAGCGGCATTTATGGCGAGCCGCGGATGTACGGCGCCCAGCTGAAATACCGCTTCGGCGGTCCGTCGGAGGAGCCGGCGCTGGAAGCGCCCTATATGCCGCCTCCAGCGCAGGCCGTCGCTCCGGCGGCGCCCAGGAGCTATCTGGTTTTCTTCGACTTCGATAAGTCGGACCTCACGGCCCAGGCAACCCAGATCGTCGACCAGGCGGCCTCCAATGCCGGCCCGGCCAACGTGACCCGGCTGACCGTGACCGGCCATACCGATACGGTCGGCTCCGACGCCTATAACATGCGTCTCTCGCGCCGCCGCGCGGAGTCTGTCGCCGGGCGTCTGGAGAAGGACGGCATCCCGCCGTCGGAGATCGAGATCGTCGCCAAGGGCAAGCGCGACCTGCTGGTTCCGACCGCCGACGGCGTGCGTGAGCCGCAGAACCGCCGCGTCCAGATCCTCTACGACAACGCGGCCGGCGCTTGAGGGGTGTGCCCACCCCGCCGGTGACCCTGGACACATCGATCAGGGCCGCGCTTGGATTTTACCTATTTTCCAGGCGCCCCACGACAGGGAACAAGTACGGCTGTACGCGGTTTGAAAATTCAACAAGAGGATGCCGACAAAAAGACTTTGGAGCGGCCACATATTTTACCACGCAGACCTTCGATTTATTTACCGAAGTTCAAAGTACATTATGATATATAATGTATCATAGATTGAACTATTTCAGTATTAAATAAATCTTCATCCTATATATGATTTTGAATATGGTCGAAGAATGGCACACTATCCTTGCCGTCTCTGGGCGGGATTCAAAATTTTTTAATCCGCCGGAACTTTATTCGATGACCCCGAGTTTGGGATGAGCCCGCGCGCGTCATAACGACGTGCGCAACTCATACCGGTAAATAAATTCGGGAGGATATTGTGCGCGATTCTTTGAAACTCGGTCTGACTGCCTGTGCCCTGTTCGTGGCGGCGTCCGGTGCTGCTTCGGCGGCGGACATTCTGGCCGGAAACTATGCGGTCAGCGGCTTTACCACCTCGTCGACATGCACCCTGGCGGGTACCCCGCAGAAGGGCGCGGCGAGTAATGCCACGGTGGTCTATCCGGGCGCCGGCAAGGCCGGCATGATCCTGGCCAATCCGGCGACGACCAAATCGTCGGGCGCCGGCACCGGCACGACCCAGGTCTGCGTCGCCGCGGGCAATGTCCCGGCGGGGGGCCTCAACGGCGCCACCATCGCGTTCAACTGCTACAATGACAGCGAGACCGGCCCGGCGGCGACGGTCCTGGCCAAGCTGTCGGCGAAGTTCAAGGTCGGTGCATCGCACACGCCGCAGGTCGCGACGGTCGAGGTCACGACCACGATCACCTCGCCGATCAGCTGCAAATTCACCAACGACGGCACCTATTCGCACAATTGAGCGATACCGGCACGGCGAAGGCGGCGCGCGCCGCCTTCGCACCGTCGACAAACCCGCCCCCGCAAAGGGCGGGTTTTATTTTGCTCAGCCCGCGGCTGGCTTGGGCGGGATATAGCGGAAATTGTCGGCGTAGGAACGCGGGCGCACGCGGTGCGGCTTGGGCTCCTCGACCGAATAGCCGAAACCCTCGCGCTCGGCGAAGGCGATGGCCTCTTCCTTGGTCGGAAATTTGATCTTGACCTGGTTCAGCGTATCGCCCGAGGCGGTCCAGCCCATCAGCGGCTCAGGCCGGCGCGCCGTCTCCGGTTCATATTCCAGCACCCAGGAATGGGTCTTGCCCCGGCCGGACTGCATCGAACTTTTCGGCGGCTGATAGATGCGGCACTGGATGTTGCTGATACCCGGCTCGATCGCCATTGCTGATTGTTCCTCTCAACTGGGCGTGGGGTGGTCGGGGAGCCCGGATTCGAACCGGGGGCCTCCTGCTCCCAAAGCAGGCGCGCTACCAGACTGCGCCACACCCCGCCGCCACCGGCGTTGGATACACTAACTCCGCCGAATGCCACAAGCACAGCGGACCCTATTGTACGGGCTTGCTGTCGATCTTGATCTCGTAAAGATGCGGCCAGTCCTTTCCGGTGATGAACAGCCGGTCGTGCTCGGCGTCATAGGCGATGCCGTTGGGGATCTGCTCGGGGTCGGTCCGGTGCAGCGCCTCGGGCAACAGCCCGACATCGATCCAGCCTTTGACCTTGCCGGTTTTGGGATCGATCCGCGCGATCCGGTTGGTCAGCCAGATATTGGCCAGGATCTCACCCTTCACCCATTCCAGCTCATTGATGTTCTTGAGCGGCAGCCCATCGGCAGTGACCTCCACCCGGCGGGTCTCCGCCAGGGTCGCCGGATCGAGGAAATGCAGGATCGGCGTTCCGTCGCTCTTGATCAGGCTCTGCCCGTCCTGGGTCAGCGCCCAGCCCTCGCCGGCATAGTGGAACTCGCCGATCTCGCTGAAATCGTCCAGCTTCCAGCGGAAGCCGATCCCGTCCCTCCAGGTCAGGCTGACGATTTCGTCATGCCAGTTGACGATACCCTCACCGAACAGGCCGGGCAGGATGCCGCGCGACTGGACCACCGCCCCGTCCTCGATCCGCACCTTGCGGATGGTGGAGCGCCCGACCTCGCCGGTGCTCTCATAGAGAAAGCCGTCCAGATAGAACAAACCCTCGGTATAGGCCCTGGGATCGTGCGGATAGGTGTGCACGACCTTGAAACCGTAGTTCGGCAGCTCGGCCCGGGCGGCTGGCGCCGTCAGCGCCAACGCCAAGGCAAAGAGGTAACGCGCCATCCATTCGGTCACTCGCGCAAAACTCCTGGAATCACCCATGACGACAAGATGCCTTGCCCTTCACGCATAAGCACTTAGATTCCGACCACCATAGCAAGCGGGACTCGGCATAAAGCTGATGGAGTTCATCGGGGAATATCGCTTCAACGCGTCAGCGGCGGATGTCTGGCTGGCGCTCAACGATCCCGAGGTGCTGAAGCAGACGATTCCTGGCTGCGACGCGATGGATCGGGTTACGCCCACGGATTATGCCGGCCATCTCAAGGTCGATCTCGGCCTGTTCAAGGCCGGGTTCAGCGGCACGATCAAGCTCAGCGAGCTCGCCCCGCCGACCAGCTACCGCATCACCGTCGAGGCCCACGCCGCGCTCGTCGGCACCGCCTCGGGCAGCGCCAAGGTGCGGCTGATCGACGGGCCGGCGGGAGCCGTTCTCTATTATCAGGCGCAAACGGCGCTCGGCGGCCGGCTGGCCAGGTTCGGGGCCAAGCTGATGCACGGGACCGCCACCCGCTATGCCGACAAGTTCTTCGCCCGTTTTGCCGAGGCGATGGCGCAGCGGAACATGGCGGGGAACGGCGCAATCGAACGGTTGCCGCCGGGCTGAAACCGGACAATAAACAGACGCCGCCCGCGGCCTCGGGAACATGGGCGCGGCAAACCGGGAGGAAGCGCGATGGACGTCGGAATTTGCCTGCCCTATTCGGAGCCGGGGATCACCCGCCAGACACTGATCGACTGGTGCCGCGCCTTGGAGGACGGGCCGTTCAGCGCGGTCTCCTGCGGTGAGCGCATCTCGGGCCCGGACGCGATGGAAATGCGCAACATGCTGGCCGGCGCGGCCCTGCTGACCGAGCGCATCCGCATCGTCCCCACACTCTATATCCTGCCGATGCATAACGCCGTCTGGGCAGCGAAGGAGATCGCGACGCTGGACATATTGTCGAACGGCCGGGTCGATGTCGTGGTCGGCACGGGCGGCCGGCCGAACGACTATGCCGCCGTCGGCGCCGACTTCGCCACGCGCAACGAGCGCCTGCCGGGCCAGGTCGCCCAGATGCGGGAGATCTGGGCTGGCACCCCGCCCTTCGAGGGGTCGGAGATCATCGGCCCCGCCCCTTATCAGAAGGGCGGCCCGCCGGTGATCGGCGGCTTTGCCGGGCCCAAGGCGATCCGCAAGTCGGCTTCCTGGGCGGACGGACTCTACGGCTTCTCGATTCCCGGCCATGCCGAGGAGATCACGGAGAAAATGGACTGGTTCGACGAGGGCTGGGCCGCGGCCGGCCGCACCGGCAAGCCGCGCAAGATCGGCGGCTTCTGGTACTCGCTGGCCGACAACGCCAAGGAGGGCCTGCACCACTATGTCTATGAATATCTGCGCATCGCCGGCCACGATTTCGCCATGTCGGTCGCCGATACCATGACCCAGCACGATCCCTTCCTCATCCTGGAGACGATGCGGGCGATGAAGGCAACCGGCATCGACACGCTGTTCATGGTCCCGTCCTCACCCGACGTGACCGAGGTCACGCGGCTGGCCAAGCTGGTGGCGAAAATCTAAGGGGCCAAGATCTGAGGAAGCCGAAAGATGCTGCTCAAGATTATGATGAGTCCGCTGGGCCTGTGGTG
>CAZNNJ010000110.1:0-11149 GCA_964574305.1 uncultured Rhodospirillales bacterium
ACGGGTCTGAGTTATCCCAACGGCATCGTGTGCTGGCGCGGCGGGGTGTTTGTCGTCAGGAAAGGTGGCCGGGCAGAGCGCGGCCAAGGGTGGGGTCGGGGGGAAACCGACCTGGTCCTCGCGCTTCCGTTCGGCCCAGGCCGGGCGATAGACGGCGTTCTTCTTGGCGACCTCGTCCGGCCCGCCGAAGCCCAGCACCAGGGCGCCCAGGCCGCGCCCGCCGGCGCGCTTCAGCGTGTCGGTGTTGGTGCAGGCCAGATACATCGGCGGATGCGGGTCCTGATAGGGCTTGGGGTGGATCGGCCGGCGCGGGATATCGATATAGGTGCCGTGATGCTCGATCTCGTCCTCGACGAAGATCTTGGGGATCAGATACATCGACTCGTCGATCATCGGCTGCAGCTCGGAAAGGTCATAGCCGAAAGTCCCGGCCTCCTGCTGGGTACCGCCCTTGCCGACGCCGAAATGGACCCGGCCCTTGGACAAGATGTCCAGGCAGGCGACACGCTCGGCTACCTTCACCGGATGGTTCATCGCCGGCGGCAGGCAGACCACGCCGTGGCCCAGCCCGATGCGGCTGGTCCGGCCGGCGAGATAGGCGAGAAAGGTCTCCGGCACGCTCATATGGGCATAGTTGGTCAGCGCTGTGTGCTCGACCGCCCAGATCACGTCGAACCCCATCGCTTCGGCCAGAACCGACTGTTCGACCATCTCCTCGAAAACGCGCCTGTCGCCGGCCCGGGAGGCATCGGTGGTCTGGGCTTCATAGATCAATGAAAAACGCATCGCGCACACTTCCTGCTGCTGTTTGTTGCTTAGGGAGGGTGGCAGGACACCGGTGCTTCGGCCTTGACCTGCATCAATTGCAACAATTGACGGAGATCAATGAGCCGGCCGGCCAAGTTCGCTACGGTCGTGTTCGGATAGAGTTAGGAGTGGGCAAATGTCGACTGGAACACATGCGGTCGTCTGGATCGACAGCAGCGAAGCAAGGATCGTCACCGTCGATCCGCGTGCAACGGTCGAGGTCGTCGAGCATTCCGCGAACGCCACCCAGCATCTGCGGTCCAAGGCGGGCAACCGGGAAGGCTACCGCGCGACCGCCGATCACGTCTTTTTCCAGCGTGTCGCCAACGACCTGGCCACCGCCAAGTCCTTCATGATCGTGGGGCCGGCCACCGCCAAGACGGAGCTGGTCAAGCATATCCATCGCTTCGACCCGCATCTGTTCGCGCGCCTGTCGGCCGTCGAATCGGCCGATCGCATGACCGATGCGCAGCTCGCCGCGCTCGCCCGCGATTATTTCGTGAGCGCCGACCGGATCATTTCCCACCCGGTCGCGGTCTGAGCCGCCGCGGGCCGGACAAACAAAAGGCCCGCCTGGTCGCCGAGGCGGGCCTTTTCTTTAACGGCACCCTCAGTGCATCATCACGACTCGTCATCTCCGTTCTCCGGAACGGACGGGATCGCATGACGCCGCGGGCGGTTATGCGTCGCCGGTCAGGTCTTCCAAAGCGTCGCGGTCGACGACCACGACATGCTGCGCGCTGGGCAGGGCGATGACGCCCTCATGCTTCATCATCGAGAAGGTGCGCGACACGGTCTCGATGGTGAGGCCGAGATAGTCGGCGATGTCGGTGCGCGACATCGACAGGTCGATCGCATCCGGGTCGGGCGACCGCTCCAGCATCTCCAGCAGGAAGGTCGCGAGCTTTTCCTCGGCGGTCTTGCGGCCGAGCAGCAGCAGCCGGCCGTGAACCTTGCCCAGCTGCTCCAGGGTCACGTCGAGCAGGCGGGCCGCGACGCGGCTGTTGCTGACCGCCGCGGCGGTCAGCCGCGGACGGGAGTAGCTGACCACCGTCGCGGCCGTGATCGCTTCGGCGGCAAAGCTGTGCTCGCCGCTTGTCTCCAGCCCGAAGAAATCGCCTGGGAACAGGAAATCCTCGACCTGGCGGCGCCCATCGGGCAGCAGCTTGCAGGTCCGCAGAACGCCGGACTGGACGCGGTACCAGGCCGTCGCCGTGTCGCCTTCACCATAGATTTCGGCGCCCGGGCGAACGGTGACGACCGTCCCCAGCATTTCGAGCAGGTCGCCCTCATAATCGTTGGCGGCGAAATCGGACGCGCCGCGTCCTGCGAAAAAGGCAAAATCGGGAGAGGTGGTAACTGCGTGGATCTGCATGATCGGCCTCGTGTCTCAAGTTGACACTGGGTTTTTATGCAGATGTTCGGCGCTGAAATATTCGGAATGGTCCCATTGGGGGCGGCCCGTACGTAGTTTTACGAATGGGCTGGGGCTCGTTATCTCGGCTCGATGCCGGTCGCGATGGCGATCCGGACCAGCGCCGACAGGCTGCGGACCTGCATCTTTTCCATCACGCGCGCACGGTGAACCTCGACGGTGCGCGCGCTGATGCCGAGATCGTAGGCGATCGTCTTGTTGGGCAGGCCGTCGACCAGCCCCCTCAGCACCTCCCGCTCGCGCGGGGTCAGCTGGTCCAGCCGGGAGGCGCCGTCGCCAGGGTCGGACATTTGGCGCTTGGCCTTGACCGATTGTTCGAGCGCGCTTTTCACCGATTCCAGGATCGTTTCCTCAGTGAACGGCTTTTCGATGAAATCGATGGCCCCCGCCTTCATTGCGCGGACCGCCACCGGCACGTCGCCATGGCCGGTGATGATCACGACCGCCAGGTTGGGGAAATCGGCGCAAACCTTTTCCTGAAGCTCCAGCCCGTCCATGTCGGGCATGCGGACATCGGCGATCAGGCAGCCTGCCGCGTTGCGATCGCCGCGGGCGAGGAAATGCAGCGCGGACGGGAATGTCGTCGCCGCATAACCGTACGAGATCAGCAGCGCCGCGAGCGATTCGCGGACGGCCTCGTCGTCATCGACGATGAATACCTGCTGTTCAGTCTCCATTGTCCGGCTCATCCTGATCGTGGTTCAGGGCGGGAAGGCTGAAGGTGAAGATCATTCCGCCTCCTGGGCCGCCTCCCGGGCCGCCTTCCGGGTTGGGGCTGGCCCGCAGCCTGCCGCCCATATTGTCGATGATGGAACGGCTGATCGAAAGCCCCAGCCCCATCCCTTTGTCCTTTGTTGTCGTGAACGGCTGGAACAGGCGCGCGGCGACATCGGCGGACAGGCCGGGGCCGGTATCGACGATGGAAACCTCGACCGCGCCGTCGTCCGCCAACGCCGTCGAGACCGACAGCTGGCGGCGCGGGCTTTCGGCCATCGCCTCTATCGCATTGCGGACCAAGTTTATCACGACCTGCTGAACCTGGATCTTGTCGATCCAGACCTGCGGCAGGCCGGCCGTAAAATCGAAACTGGCGCGCACGCCGCTTTCCTTGGCGCCGACCATCGCCAGCGCGGCGGCTTCCTCGACCACCTTGTTGATATCCTCGGCATCGCGTTCCGTTTCGCCGCGCTCGACGAAGTTGCGCAGGCGCCGGATGATCTCGCCGGCCCGCTCGGCCTGGTCGATCGCCTTGTCCATGAACTCCGCGACGGTGGGCGGGGCGTCCGGCGCCTGCGTCCTCAGCGTGCGGCGGGCCGCGGTCATCCAGTTGGCCACCGCGGTTAAGGGCTGGTTGAGCTCATGCGCCAGCGCCGAGGCCATCTGTCCCATGTCCGACAGGCGGGCGACGTGCAGCAGCTCGGATTGCAGTTCCTGCAGCCGGCGATCCGCGTCCTGCCGTTCGGTCAGGTCACGGATGAAGCCGGTGAAGGCGCGCTTGCCGGCGGCTTTCATCTCGCCGACTTCCAGTTCCATCGGGAAGGTCGAGCCGTCGCGGCGCCGGCCGACGACGATCCGGCCGATGCCGATGATCCGGCGTTCCCCGGTCACGCGATAGCGTTCCAGATAGGCGTCATGGCTTTCGCGATAGGGCGACGGCATCAGCATGCTGACATTCTGCCCGATCGCTTCATCGGCCTTCCAGCCGAAGAGACGTTCGGCGGCCGGGCTGAAGGACTCGATCAGCCCGGTTTCACCGATCACGATGATGGCGTCCGGGACGGTTTCCAGGATCGAGCGCAGCCGCTCGGCCTGTTCCCTGAGTGTAGCCTCCAGCGCGTGCTGCTCGCTGGTATCGCGGATGATGCCGACATAGCTGGGGCCCGTCTCGCGTTGTAGGACCTCGCCGACCGACAGATACATCGGGAAGACCGATCCGTCGGCGCGCCGCCCCTGCACGTTGCGGCCCTTTCCGATGATCCGCTTCTCACCCGTATCCTGATAGTGCTTCAGATAGCCGTCATGCTCATCCGCATAGGGCGGAGGCATTAGAAGCTTGATGTTCTGACCGACAATCTCGGCGGCACCATATCCGAACAGCCGCTCGCAGCCCTGGTTGAACAGCTGAACGGTGCCGGCACCGTCGATGATGACGATGCCGTCGACGGCCGTATCGATCACGGCACGCAGCGAGGCGTTCGAGAGGGGCATGCCGTTCGTGAAAATCCAAAATGCGGTTCGGGATTTTCACGAAGGTCAGCAAAAAACCCGCCCAAAGGCAATGGCGTTGGGCTCAGTGGTGCGCGGCCGCGCCGGTGACGAATGCGCCCGGCTTCTTGGATTCCTGGCTGATCTTTTCGCGGCGGCGCTGTATGCGCGTGTCCCTGGCGTCGAGCCAGCTTAACGTTCCCATCAGGACCATGAAAGACGCGAAGGCAAACAGCACTCCGGCCAGATAGACTTTCTCACCAAAAGACATGGCGTCCCTCTGCAGCTTGATCGCCGTTCATCGACGGCAAGCCCATGATGGGCGCCGGGGCGCAAAATCGCTTTGATATGCATCAAACGCCGCGAATATCGGTCAGGCACTGGTGCCAGGGGGCGGGCTGGAGGGCGCCGATCTGGAAGATCAGGAGCGAAACCGCGAGCAGGAACACGATGCCGACCAGCAGCCAGTCTGCGGGTGTCGGCCTGGCGAGCGCCGGCACAGGCCAGATCCAGACCAGAATCCAGGCCCAGACGAGGAACTCTGCGATCAGCAGCGGCAGCGCGAAGATGAATTTCGGCGAGGCCAGGATTCCGCTCCACGGCGTCACATGGATATCGCAGGCCAGGCTGCGCAGGCCGAACGGCACCTCATAGATGTCGATCCAGACCGTGCCGGCCAGCAGGAGCAGCAGCGCGACGATCAGCCCGGCCTGGGGCGGGCGGCGATAGCCCTCGTAATGCCGCCGCCGCTCAGTCAGCCAGATCCTGACCGCCATCAGGGGCCCGCCAGCATGAAGGCGCCGGCGCGGCGCAGCCTGGCGATCTCAAGCTCCAGCCGCGCGATCCGGGCCGGCGTATCGCCCTCGCCGCTCAGCCGGTGCAGGTCATGGTCGACGTCATGGCTGATGCCGAGCGCACGCTTGAACAGGGCCCGCTGGTCCTCCTTCCAGAATTTCTGGTCCCAATATTCATAGACCAGCTCCTTGGACCTCAAGGCGGTGATGGCGGCGAAATATTCGTCGATCACCGGATCGATCTGATCCGGCGCGGTCCAGCCCTTCTCGAAATATTCGCGTACCCGTTCCGCCCTGAACACGAAGGTGCTGAGGTCGAGCGCGAACTGCTCGAACATGCGCGTGGAGATATCGACCCGATTGAGGCGCAGCCGGATGCTCTCGACGGCCGGGGTGAAGAACAGCGCGACGAAGATCACCAGCATGGGAAACAGCCAGTCGAAGGCCGCTTCCGAAAAGTCCTGGGTGAAGCGGAAAGCGATCGGGTGAAGCTCCATCAGGCGGCTGCCGCGACCGGCGGCAGGTTCAGTGCGATGCAGGCGACCGTCGGATCGTCCGCGTCGTGGCTGACATTGGCGCCCATCTCACGGGCCAGCGCGATCAGCTCGGTGCTGTCGTTCAGCTCTTCTGCGCACAGCCGTTCGACGCCGCGGGCGCGGGCATGGGCGATCACCTCGTTCAGCAGCGCGCGGGCGACACCGCGCCGAATCGCGTCCGCGTCGGCGGTCAGCGCGTACTCCGCCTTCTTGCCGTCGGCATCGACGACGATGTGCGCTACGCCGCAGATCCTGTCGTCACGTGGGTCGGCGTCGGCATTGATCCGCCGCTCGACGGCGACGAGCGCCATCTCGCGGTCGCTCTCGACCTGCGTCAGCCGCGCCAGCATGGCGGGCGGCAGCCGGCGCATCGTCTCGAAGAAGCGGGCGCGGATCGTCTCGGGTGTCAGCCGCTCGATAAAACGGTGAAGGCCTGGCGCGTCGTCGGGATGGATCGGCCGGATGGCGATATTGGCCCCGCTCAGGTCGCGGACCGTATGCTCACGATCCGCCTCATGCGTTTCCATCGCCGCCGGGACCGAGACCGCCGGGTCCTTGACCCGGATGCGGGCGTCGAGGGCGATGGCGCCGTTCTCGTCGGCGACCAGTGGATTGATGTCCAGCTCGCTGATTTCCGGATGATCGACCGCCATCTGGCCCAGCGCGACCAGAACCTTCTGGATCGCCTGCAAGTCGGCCTTCGGCCAGCCGCGGAAGGCGTCGAGCTGCCGGGAGAAACGGGTTTGCCCGATCAGCTCGGCGGCGACCGCCATCGTCAGCGGCGGCAAGGCGACGGCGACGTCGTCGATCTGCTCGGTGGCGATGCCGCCCTGGCCGAAGAGCACGACCGGGCCGAAGGTCCGGTCGGTCGAGATGCCGGCGATCGCGTCGCGGCCGTCCCGGCGGACGATCATCGGGCTTACCGTGAAGCCGGCGATCCTGGCGTCCGGCCTGACCGCGGCGACCCGCGCAGCGATTGCCGTCGCCGCCTCGCGCGCCGCGTCCGGCGTGTTCAGCGCCAGCACGACGCCGCCGACATCGGATTTGTGCTGGATGTCGGGTGACAGGATCTTGACCGCGACCGGGCAGCCCAGCTGGCGCGCGGCGTCGGCGACGGCGTCCGGGGTTGCGGCCTTGACGGTTTTGGCGACGGGGATGCCGTAGGCTTCGAGGACAGATTTCGCATCGCCCTCGTCGAGCCAGCTGCGTCCGTCGCGCAGGGCATCCTGCAGGATCTTGGCGGCCTTCTTGCCGTTTTCCGCCGGGACCGCCGGCATGGCGGCCTCTTCGGACGGCGCGTTCGCATGCAGGTCGAAATCCCGCAGGAAGCGCAACGCCTTGACCGCCTGCTCAGGGGTCTCGAAGGCCGGGATGCCGTTCAGCGAAAGATGGGCGCGCGCGGCGCTGCCGGCAGCGCTGCCCATCCAGCAGGCCAGGATCGGCTTCGCCTTCTCGGGGCCGGTCAGCTGATCCCGCGTCGTGACGACGGCCTCGGCCGCTTCCTTCGACGATGCGACGGCGGTCGGGCAATTGATCACCAGCACGGCGTCGACACCCGGGTCGGCGGCGGCGATCGCCAGGCTGCGGGCATAGCGCGCGCCGTCCCCGTCGCCGACGATGTCGATAGGGTTTCCATACGACCATTGTGCCGGCAGCACGTCGTCCAGCGCCGTCACGGTCGTCGCCGAGAGCTGCGCCAGCTCCAGGCCGCTTCCGGCGAGCGCGTCCGCGGCGACGATGCCGCCGCCCCCGCCATTGGTCAGGATGGCCAGCCTGGGCCCGCAGGCGACGCGCGGGCGGCCCAGGATTTCGGCTGCGTCGAACATCTCCTCCAGGCTGTCGACCCGCACGATCCCGGCACGGTGGAAGGCGGCGCTGTAGACCCGGTCCGATCCGGCCATCGCGCCGGTATGCGACCTGACCGCCTGCGCCGCGGCGGCGCTCCGCCCGGCCTTCATTGCGATGATCGGCTTCGTCCGGGCCAGGGCCCGCGCCGCCGCCATGAACTTCCGCGCATGGGTCAGGCCTTCGACATAGAGGAAGACCGCGTCGGTCTCAGGGTCGGTCGCGAGATAGTTGAGGACGTCGCCGAAATCGACATCGACCGCATCGCCCAGCGAGATCACCTTGCTGAAGCCGATGCCGCGGCTGTTCGCCCATTCCAGCATCGAGGCGACCAGCGCGCCCGACTGCATCACGCAGGCGATGCGCCCGCCAGACGGCATGATATGCGCGAAGGAAGCGTTGATGCCGCTCCGCGGGGCGACGACACCGAGGCAGTTCGGCCCGACGATGCGCATGCCGCTCTCGTCGGCGGCCTTGAGCAGCAGGTCGCGCAGCGGAACGCCGTCGCGCTTCGCCTCGAACCCGGAACTGACGATCACGGCGGCACGGCAGCCGCGGGCGCCGAGCGCATGGACGATTCCCGGAACCGAGTCGGCCGGGGTCGCGATGACGGCCAGGTCGGGCGCGGTCGGCAGGTCGGCGACGTCGCGATAGGCGACGATGCTCCGGATCGTCTCGCGATGCGGATTGACCGGCATGATCGGGCCGTTGAAGCCCGCCGCGAACAGGTTCCGGGCGATCACCGATCCCACCGTGTTCGGGCGGTGGCTTGCGCCGATCAGCGCGATCGATTTCGGGGAGAAGAAGGCCTCGATGTTGCGGACGCTCATGGCGGTTCTCCAATCTGCGGATGCTGCGCTTGGAGCCTATTCAACACGGGGGGCCATGTTCCGGCATTGACCTGGGTCAAGCTCTCGTTCCGCCTGCGCCGCTGCTGCGGTGCGGGATTCGAACGCGCCAGCCAAATTCCCGTTCACGTCAAGGCAAGACGCCGATCCTGCTGCACTGCACAATGGCCCCTTTGCTGGTCAGAGGGGGTGATATGGGACGCACTTCGCCACCTTCGTTTGAGACTTGGCTGGGGCTCGGCGCGGTCGGGCTCGCCTATTTCTTCGTCAACTTCGCCACCTTCGCCTCGCTGGGCGTCGTGCTGTTCACCATGGCCGGCGAGCTTCACTGGTCGGCGACCGAGGCGGGGTTCAGCTTCTCTCTGTTGGGGCTGGCCTGCGGCCTGTCCAGCCCGTTGCCGGCGATAGCGATGAAACATATCGGCGGGCGCGGCTCGATGGTGGTCGGCGCGTCGCTGTTCATCATCGGATGCTCGTTCGCGTCGGCATCGCACAGCCTGATCGTGTTCGATGTCGCGATCGCGCTGCTGGGCGTCGGCTATACCTTTGCCGGCAACATCCCCGGCGTGATCCTGATCGCGCAATGGTTCGAGCGCGGCTCGGCGCGGCTGGTCGGCATCTATCTGATGGTCGGCGCGTTGGGCGCGGCCGCGGCGCCGCCGACCGTCACGTTCGTCGTCCACAGCGTCGGATGGCGCGGACACTGGCAGGTTCTCGCGGCCATGGCCTCCGTCGTCGGGCTTCTCTGCCTGGCCTTCGTCCGCGACCGCACGATGGGTGCGGCCGCCAAGCCGGCGCAGGCCGCAATCCGGGACACGAATCCCGGCCAGGCCTGGACGCCGCGCCAGGCGGTGCTGACGCCGCAATTCATGATGCTGACCGCCGCGCTCGTCCTCACCATGACCGTGGTGACCACGATCAACGGCACTCTCGTTGCCCATCTGGTGAGGCTGGGCTCGCCGCAGATCGGCGCCGCCTGGGTGCTGGGGACGCTGAGCTTCACCGGCACGCTGACGAAAGGCTTTACCGGGCATTTCTGCGAAACGCGGCCGCCGAAACGGTTCGTCGTGCTCGGCCTGCTCTGCCAGGCCTTCGGCTGCGCGCTGCTCTCGGTGGCGAGCAGCGGCGCAGTCGCGTTCGCCGGGGCCATTGCCTTCGGCGCCGGCTGGGCTTTCGCGCTGGTCGCCGGCTGGGTGCTGCTGATGCGCTATTTCGGCGGCCCGACGGGGGCCCGCATTCTTGCGATCGTGCAGCTGGTGACCACGGTCGGCGCCGCCGGGCCGATCGCCGCCGGCCTGATCGCCGACGGCTGGGGCACGTTTTCGCCGATCTTCGTGATCTATGCGGCGGCGCTGTCCCTGCTGGCGGTGCCGGTGCTGCTGATGCGCGCGCCGGAGGCTCCGCGCGGTGCGGAGACCTCCGGCCATTCCGAAGATTTGGCCGTGCTGAAGCCGGCCTAGAAGATTATTCCCGCGTATAGTTCTCGGGAATCTTGGGCTCGGGCCCGGCCTTGCCCCACAGGATGATCTCATTGCCCCAGGGGTCGCGGAAGGCGTGGTTGTAGCCGTTGAACTCCTTCCAATAGTGATCTTTCCAGAGGATCTCCGCCCCGCGCGCGACCGCCTTGTCGAGGAGTTCCTTGTAGTCCTGGCCGTCGCCGACCAAAATCCAGACTCGCGCCTTGCGACCGTCCTGGCTCAGGGAACGCGGCCCGACGCCGTCCGGGTTAGGGTGCGGCCGCGTGTTCGCGGCATTGAAGATGCCGATATGCAGATTTCCGATCTCGCTGTCGCTGCCGTCCGGATTGGCGAAGTTCCCGCCCGGGACCATGCGGTGATAGACGCCGGTCGGGCGGTGGTCGTTGCGCCAGCCGAACACCTCTTCATAGAAGGTGGCGCAGGCGGCGGGATCGTCCGAGGCGAGATCGACGAAAATCAGCGTATTGGGCTTCGACATGGTTTCCTCTCTGTTGGCAAGGGCTTAGTTCGCGTATTCGGCACGCTTTGGGGTGAAGACATCCAGGTTCAGCACCGGCTCGTCGCCGACGACGACGCCCCAGTGCCGTTCGTTGGGCGGGATGACCAGCAGGCCGCCGGCGCCCAGCACGACGACGCTCTCGCCGATATGGAACTCGATCCGCCCGGCAAGCACATAGGCGATCTGCTCATGCGGGTGGCTGTGCGGGCGAGGCTCGTGCCCCGGCATCAGGCGGTTCAGCGCAACCGTGGCGCCCTCGCCGGAAAAGGCCTTGCGCTCGACGCCTTCGCGCACCCGCTCCCACGGGATCGCATTCCAGTCGATGCTGCGGATATCCATCGCTCGTTCTCCTCTCAGGCCGCGCCGTAACCGCCGCCGCCCGGCGTCTCCAGCCGCACGACGTCGCCGGGCTGCATGGCGATCTTGCGTGCCTCCGAGACCGGCTGGCCGTTGATCAGGAAGCGCCCGGCCGCGCCGGGTTCGCCACCTTCCAGCCCATCGGGCCCGCGGTCGAGTCGGCTGGGCACCGCATTCAGCAGCCAGGGCTGGTCGGTGTTCATGTGGAATTCGATCACCTGCCCGTCGCCGCCGGTGGAACGTCCCTTGCCGCCGGAGCCGAGGCGTAATTCGCGCCTGTCGAAGACATAGGGCATCGCCGCCTCCAGGATCCCGGCCGGAACTGGCGGCACCCCAGTACGAATG
>CAZNNJ010000111.1:0-11131 GCA_964574305.1 uncultured Rhodospirillales bacterium
GTCCGCCACACGCGGGTGGCGAAGTGGCGGAGACTCGCTTCCGTGTACTCGAAGCATCCCCGGGCCGAACGCCCGTCGAACAGGAACCCATGCACGGCCAGACGCAGTCTCACGATCGCCTCCCCGAAATATCCGCCGCATTAAGCCCTTTCGCCGGGCTGGATATCCAGGCACCATCTTGTCGATTTTCTGGACCAAAGGATCGTCATGACCGAAAGCGCCGTCGCCGGACCGGCCGTGGCAGCAAGCAAGGGTGAACGCACCTTCTTCGGCGAGCCGATCGGGCTGGCCTATCTGGCCTTCACCGAGGCGTGGGAGCGGTTCTCCTATTACGGCATGACGGCGATCCTGACGCTGTACATGACCCAGCAACTGCTCCTGCCCGGCCATGTCGAGCATATCGCCGGGTTCGAGCCTTACCGCCGGTTGCTGAACACGATGGGCGCGACCACTCCGCTGCAGATCGGATCGCAGACCTTCGGCCTCTACACCGCCCTGATCTATTTCACGCCGGTGCTGGGCGGGCTGGTCGCCGACCGCTGGCTGGGGCACCGGCCAGCGGTGATGCTGGGCGCGGTGCTGATGAGCGCCGGCCATATCGCCATGGCCTTCGACGTCTCGTTCCTGCTGGCGATGTTCCTGCTGATCGTCGGGTGCGGCCTGCTGAAGGGCAATATCTCGACCCAGGTCGGCGAGCTCTACGCCCAGGACGACGCCCAAGGGCGCACCCGGGCCTTCAACATCTTTTCGATGGGCATCAATTTCGGCGCGGTCACGGGCCCGTTGCTCGTCGGCCTGCTGGCCCAGCTCTATGGCTGGCACGCCGGGTTCGGCCTGGCCGGCATCCTGATGCTGACGGCGCTGGCGACCTATATCGCCGGCTTCCGCCATTTCCCCGCCGAGAAGCCCAAGGCGCGCGACCGCGAGGCGCATGCGCCGCTGACGGCTAAGCAATGGCTCACGGTGATGGCGCTGCTGGTCACCGCCTTGCTCACCACATTCCAGTCGATCGCCTATTACCAGAACACCAACATGAACCTCGTCTGGATCGACAAATATGTCGACCTGGACGTGCTCGGCCGCCACGTGCCGGTAGCCTGGTACAGCTCGGTCGATCCGCTGGTCAGCATCGTCGCCGTGCCGTTCCTGCTCGCCTTCTGGCGGCGCCAAGCCGCGCGTGGCGGGGAGCCGGGGGCGCTGGCGAAGATCGGCATCGGCGCGATGATCGCCGCCGCCGCCAACCTTCTGCTGGTCGTCGGCTGCGTGATCGGCGGATCGATCTCGCAGCTCTATCCGCTGGTCTACGACATACTGCTCGGCATCGCCTTCCTCTATTACTGGCCAACCGTCCTGGCGCTCATTTCCCAGACCGCGCCGATCCAGATGCGGGCGACCCTGATGGGCGCCTCGTTCCTGTCATTGTCGATCGGCGACTTCTTCGTCGGCTGGCTGGGCGGCTTCTACGAGCAGATGTCGCCGGCCGCCTTCTGGGCGATGCATGCCGGCATCGCGGCGACGGGCGGTGTGCTGGCATTCCTGCTGATACGCCCGCTTCGGCCGCTTCTCGGCACTTAGGCCGTGGGCTGGACACATCGCTAAAAAGCGGGCAATCCAACCGGATGATCGCGTTAGAATTTCACGCTTTTTGCCGTAGATCGCCATGACCACGGTCGAGCGGTTCGAGAGCGTCACGCGCGCCCCGAACCAGATGATGGTTACGCTGATCGCGATGGCGGCGACGGTCATGCAGGTTCTGGATACGACCATCGCCAATGTCGCCCTGCCCCATATGCAGGGCAGCCTCGGGGCGACCCAGGACCAGATCTCCTGGGTGCTGACCTCCTATATCGTGGTCACCGCCATCGCCACGCCGATCACCGGCTGGACCGCCGCCAAAATGGGACTCATGCGCGCCTTCGTGATGGCGGTCACCGGCTTCACGCTGACCTCGATCGCCTGCGGCGCCGCGACGACCCTGCCCCAGATGGTACTGTTCCGCGTGCTGCAGGGCGGGTTCGGCGCGATCCTGACGCCGCTGTCGCAATCGATCCTGCTCAGCGCCTATCCGCGCAGCCAGACGGCCAAGGCGATGGGCATCTTCTCCATCGGCGTCATGGTCGGCCCGATCCTGGGGCCGATCCTGGGCGGATATCTGACCGAGGAATATAGCTGGCGCTGGTGCTTCTATATCAACGTGCCAATCGGCATCCTGTCCGCGCTGGGCGCGATCATCTTCGTGCATGACGACAGGACGCCGGGCCGGCGACTGGACTGGCTGGGCTTCCTGTTCCTCTCGCTGGCCATCGCCGGCTTCCAGCTGGTGCTGGACCGCGGCGAGCAGAAAGGCTGGTTCCAGTCGGGCGAGATCAAGGTCGAAGCCGCGCTGATGGTCTTCGGCCTCTACATGTTCATCGTCCACAGCCTGACCACCGCCAACCCGTTCATCGATATCCGCCTGTTCCGCGACCGCACCTATGTGATCGGCGTCGGCATCATGGCGATGATCTTCATGGTCTATCTGGGCGCGCTGGTGCTGGTGCCGCAGTTGCTGCAGTTCGAAATGAACTATCCGGTGCTGACGGCAGGGCTGGCGACCTCGCCGCGCGGTCTGGGCATGATCTCCGCCTTCATCGGCATCGGACGGCTGAAAGGACGGATCGGGCCGCGCACGCTGATCGCCGGTGGCATGCTGATCAACGGCCTGTCGCTTTATCTGATGTCGGGCTGGTCGCTGGATGTGGAGATGGACCAGATCGTCTGGACCGGCGTGCTGCAAGGCGTCGGCATGGGCGCGATCACCCTGCCCGTGGCCACCGTCGCTTTTTCGACCCTGACCGACGAGCTGCGCACCGACGGCTCGGCTTTTTTCAGCCTGATGCGCAGCCTGGGCGGCGCGATCGGCGTTGCCATCGTGTCGTCTCGGATCGTCGAGCTGACCCAGATCCATCACAGCAACCTGGCGGAATTCCTGACACCCTACCGGCACCTGCATATGTCGATGCCGGGGATGAGCCAGGACGCGGCGATGCGAGTGATGAATTTCACCGTCACTCGCCAAGCGGGCATGATCGCCTATATCAACGGCTTCCTGCTGCTGGCGATGCTGTCGATCGTCATGCTGCCGCTGGTCTTCTTCCTGCGCGTCCCCCGCGCCGGCCACGCCGCCCCGCCGGGCGCGGTGGTCGGGGAATAGCGGCCCCCCTTCACTTCCGCTCGATGATCTCGTCCGGCGACGAGACATCGACCCCGAACGGCGCGAAATGCCTTCCGTTACGAGTGACGATGACGAGATCGTGCGCCCTCGCGATGCCGGCGATGACGGCGTCCGCCATGCCGGGATCGTGTCCCTCGGCAAGCGCCTTCGCCTCCAGCCGTCCCGCGATGGCGGCGGCGGGCGCGTCGAGGCCGAGAATCTTGTCGTCATAGGCGGCAGTAAGACCCGAGAGCCAGGCGCGCAGGCCCGCCGCCTTCGTCGTCGCCCCCTTGTACTCGAGCAGGGCAATCCCTTTCTCGATCTCGTGAATAGTAACGACCGAGAGGAAAACCCTGCCGTCCTCGTCCATGCGTTCGAGCCACGCGAGGAATCGCCCGGAGACGGCGGCCCCAGACGGGGACAGCATTGAAATGACGTCGGTATCCAGCAGGAATCCGCTCAAAGCTCGACAGCCCGGGACGGCGAACGGTTACGTTCGAACACGTCGCCCGGAAATGTCCTCAAATAGGCGACCAGACCCGGACGCTGCTTTCCGATCGCCTTTCGCGCAATCTCCGCCGCCTCGACGGAAACCAGCGCGGCGACCGGCTTGCCGTGACGGGTAATCGTCACGAACTCGCCTTTGACGGCTTCATCGACGAGGCTGGAGAAACCCGCCTTGGCGTCCTTCAGGCTAACGGTCGGCATTGGCATACCATGGCAATGTAGTCACATATGACCATATATGCCGTGTGGGATCGGAACTCAACCGTCACCGCAGGTCGCTAGAAATCACGCGCAGGTCGTGCGTGCGTTCAGGCATAGGGATTTGGTCCAGCCCGTGCCCTCCTTGGCGCGTATCTTGGCGAATTCGCCCCAGCAGCCGAGGAATTTCACCTCCTGATCGCCCACCGCCGCCCCAGCGACCGGCCGGCTGTTCTCGTCATGGTCAATCCAGATCGGCATGCCATTCCAGAGCCCGTACGATCCGAGCACGCTGAAATGCACATAGCCTTGGCCACTGAAGATGGTCTTTTCCTCGTCGCCGACCCGCGTGGCCTTGTCGATCAGGAACCAATCCCCCGACTGGCCGACGACGTGAACCTCGATCCAGTCATCCTCGGTGGGCTGCTTCAGAACCCCGACGACCTTGCCGCCGGGCGTCTCGCGCACATTGGTGCCGTTCGGGTCCGTGTCGATCACGTCCAAGGTCACATTGCAGGCCTGGATCGCGGCGGCCTGGGCGTTGCCGGCCAAGTACAAAAGGGCCGCCAGGACGCCATGGATAGCTTTCACCAAAATCCCCCTCTCGGCTTGCCGGTTTATTTGAATTCCGCCGCCCATTCCGGCGCAAGACATTGGCGAAAGACGGCGGCCGGGACGGAAAGCTTGATGTCTCCCATCACGTTCGGCCAGGGCTCGCCCGCGCCCCAGAGCAGCACGATGCCGTTGGCCTTGCTCTCGCCCTTGGCATAGGTCAGTGCGTAATGACCGAGTTTCGCGGGGTCCGCCGCGAGATTGCCCTCCACCGGGTCGTAATCGGCAGGCTGGCCCTCTTCGGGCGGGAAGCGCTTGCGCAACGATGCCTCGGCGTGGCCGGCGATATCATGCAGGGCGGTGGGCAGGCAGGCCTTCACGAACAGTTCGGGCAGCGCCACCACCCGCCCGGCAGCCTTGTCCCAGACGATGGTGTCGTAGTCATTGGTGGGATGGGCCCCGCCGTTGTCCGTGACATTAAGACCCGACAGGCTGACGACGCGCGGGCTCTCGAAGGTCACGCGCCATTCGCTATCGAAGAGATAAGGGTGGAAATACTTCGGCGCGTCGCGTTTCTCCTCGACGGCCTCGTCCTTGACGAGCTTTGAAGCTGCCTGGAACCGGCGCAGGATCTCCGCCTTCAGCGCCGGGATCGCCAGCGGAGCGTCCGGAATCGTCAGGCTCAGTTCGTAAGCGCCGGTCTTCTCGTCCTTGCTGTAGCCGGCGCCCAGGGCCGGCGCGGTCGCGAGCCCGGCCAGCAAGGCCGTCAAAACCAGCACCTTCATGACATCCCCTGTGCTCTGAGCGCTCTCAGGTCGCCAACAGCGATTACGCAGGCGACCGTCGACTCGATCAGGGCGATCTCACGCGCTGCGCGTCTCCCCCGGATGCCCGCCTGCCCGCTGCGGCAGGAACAGGATGCAGGCGACGATGAAGACCGCGATGACCGCCGACGAGCTGATCCGGCTGAGATCGAGCCCGCCGCTCGCGACCGGCTTGGTCAAGAGGTCGCCGACCGTGGCGCCCAAGGGCCGGGTCAGGATGAAGGCGGCCCAGAACAGCAAGGTGTGGGACGCCTTGGTGAAGGCGTAGAGCGCCCAGACCGCCGCCAGGGCTCCCGAGAAGACCAGCGCCCCGCCCTCATAGCCGGGGCCGGAATCGGCCAGGAAATCGCCCAGCGCCGTGCCCAGCGTGTTCGAGAACAGGATGGTCAGCCAATAGAAGCCCTCGACCCGGGGCGAGGTGATGTTGTTGACCGAGACCGATCCCATGACCTTCCACCACAGGCCCAGCACGAGCAGCACCAGGGCGAACAGGATCAGCGAGCCGCCGACATAGCCGACGCCGAGCGAGCGGTCGGCGAAATCGGCCATCGTCGTGCCCATCGTCGTGGTGGCGACGATCACCGCCCAATAGAGCGGCGCGTGGAAGGCCCTGGCGCGGATCTGCGCCACTACGCCCAGGGCGAAGAAGGCAAAGAAGATGAGGGTGCTGACGGCATAGCCCAGGTCCAAGGTCATCGATAGCGCATCGCCCCCGGTCTCCCCCAGGGTGGTCGCCGCGACCTTGATGATCCAGAAAACCAGCGTGACCTCTGGCACTTTGCTGGAGCGAATGTCCACCGAACCGGTCATGCCGATATCCTCATGAGAATGATTATCACTAACTTCTACCCCATCCACGGCGACCGAGACTAGAGGGCGCCGAAACGGAAATCGGTGTTTTTGTCGTGATTTTGGAACAAAGCGGCAAAGCCAGCCAAGAATATGGCCCCGATACGCGCGATACCACCCGCTGACGGTTCCCTCCCGTCATCTGGAGCCGGCGTATTTTCCCGATGCCGGCGACGCGCCTGACGCGCGTTTCCTCCCGAACTGCTCCGGCTCCGGCGGCGTCTGCCGCGGGAGCCGGATTTTTCGTCCGGGACCGCCTCGCCGACCGGCGATTTCCGACAAATTCATCGTTGCATTCAAGGGTTTTGCGACGCAAGCTGATACGTCGCCCGAGGTGTCCAGCCGCAGCGCGCAGAGCCGCCAATGAACGAAATGAATGCGCGACCGCAAACCGATATGACCTTCCGGCGAAGCAGCGCGCTCTTCGACGGTGCCGGCACCCTGATCAGCTGGGATCGCGGCTTCGAGATCGAATTCTCGGCTGTCGACCGGCTGATCCGGCCAGGGTCGACCTACTTCGATATCTTCGGCGCGATCCTGGCGGACGACATGCCGTTCCGGTCGCTGGAAGGCGATATCATCGATCGCGAAGCAGCCCGGCGCGATATGCATGCTTTCGGTACGCCCCGCTCGTTTCTGTACCGCAATCCATCAGGGCAGCTCGTCAGGGTCGAGGAGACGGTCTCGGTCTCCGGCGGCATATTCCGGTTCGCCGAGGATGTGACCGAGGACTGGACGCGGAAGGAGGAGCTCGCCGAAGCGAAAAAACGCCTCAAGGCCGCACGCGGAACCCCGGCGGTGGTGCCGTTCAAGTTCAGGGTGACGCCGGACGGCCGCATGGAACTCCCGCCTCCGTCGATCGAGGTCAAGCGGCTATTCGGCCTGGGGGAGGATTTCGATTCGCCCGATCCGATGGCGATCTATTCGCGCATCGAAATGACCGCTCAGGAACGGGTGGCGATGAACGATGAGGCGCGGCGATGCATGGCGACGCTCGAGCCGTTCGTGATCGTCTATCGCATCCGCGACGGGAAAGGGAATCTGCGCTGGATCCATAACAGCCTGATGCCGCGGAGGCTGCCCGACGGAACGGTCGTCTTCGAGGGCGGGCTGCGCGATATCACCAGCGACGCCCTCACCCGGGACCAGCTGGATCTGCTGCGGGCTGTGGTGGTGGAATCCTCCGACAGCGTCATCCTGATGGAGACGAACGCCGACGGCGGGTCGACAATGCTCTATATCAACCCGGCATTCGAACGCCTGTTCGGAAGAACCCTCGCCGAACTCGCCGGCAAGGATGCCCAGCTCTATACCGACGACCCCGCCCAGCTCGCGATCAACAGCCTGCTTCGGGAACGGCTAACGCAGGGCAACGGCGATCCGATCGAATTCCGGGTGCCGCACCCCGACGGCCGTATCATCTGGGTCGAGGCCCGGATATGCCTGCTGCAGGGCCAGCTGGACGGCACCCATCGCTGGGCCGTGATCTCGCGGGATATCAGCGAGCGCAAGCGCGCCGAGACCGAGCTGGCGCACAGCGAGCGCATGCTGCGGGAGGCACAGAGCCTGGCCAAGACCGGCACGTGGGAGGCCGACCTGGAGACCGGGGAGCTTAGATGGTCCAGCGGCATGTACGATCTCATCACCCTCGACCCGGCGCGGCACAGACCTGACAAGCAGCATTTCCTGTCGCTCATACATCCCGACGACCGGGCACCGGCGCACGAGCGGGCTGAGCACGTCTTCACCGGCCGGAGCGGAACCGTCGCCGGCAGCTACCGCATCCTGCTCCCGGACGGGCGCGAGCGAACCCTGCAGTCGCATGTCGAGCTCATCAAGGACGAGACCGGCAAGCCCGCGCGCGCCGTCGGAACGATCCAGGATGTCACCGAGCAGCGCGCCGCCGAGCGCGAGTTGCTGAGCGCGCTGGAGCGGGCCAAGGCCGCCGACAAGTCCAAGTCGGAATTTCTGGCGCATATGAGCCACGAGCTGCGCACGCCGCTGAACGCCATCATCGGCTTCTCGCAGCTGCTCATGCTCAAGAACGAGCAGTTTCCGCTATCCCCCAAGCAGCAGGAATATCTGTGCGATATCCACAACAGCGGCGAGCATCTGCTCGACGTCATCAACGGTATCCTCAACCTGGCCAAGATCGAGGCCGGCGAGACCGTGCTGGAAGAAGAGTTCTTCGAGGTCGCCGAAATCGTCGACTGGGCCTTTCGCCTTTTGGCGGAGAAGGCAGGGGCCGCCGGCATAGCATTGCGCATGGAGATCGAGCCGCGTCTTCCCGAGGTCTGGGGTGACCCGCGCCTCATCCGCCAAGCCCTGCTCAACCTCATCTCCAATGCAACGAAGTTCAGCAATGCCGGCGGGCGGGTTCTGGTCAGCGCCAAGCGGGATGAGGCCGGCGACCTCGGCTTAACCGTGTCCGATTCCGGCATCGGCATGACGGAAGAGGAAATCGCCGTGGCGCTCATGCCGTTCCGCCAGGTCGAATCCTCCTCCCATCGCCGGTTCGAAGGGACCGGACTCGGATTGCCGCTGGCGAAGAAATTCATTGAGCTGCACGACGGCGCGCTCGTCATCGCCAGCACGCCGTCGGAGGGGACGACGATCACGATCGTCCTACCGAAAATGCGCTGCTCGCCGCGCAATTAGCCCGATACTCATCCTCCTCGACAGGTCAGCTGTCCTTGCCCCAAAGCGCCTTCGCGTTCTTGGCCCGCAGGATAGTGCGCGCATGCAGCACGCCCGCCTGGTCGTAGTCGCCACGCACAAGGAGGGCTCCCCCGACAACCGGAATGACGCTGTGATACGTCTTTACCGCCACGCCGTTATCGACCGTCACCAGCTTGCCGGTTCGCGTACGCAGCGTCAGGGTGCCCTTGCGCATGGCGACCAGCGTCCCATAGATCGCGTGACCCGATAGCGGAGCGTCGGCCGGGGCCTGGATCGTCGCTGGCGTGGACAACTTGGCCACGGCCGCTGTCTTCGCGGCTTTGACGGCTGTGCTCATGGCCGGGAACAATGACGCCGGCAGGCTGAACTCCGCGGTGCCCGCCCAGTACATATTGCCGTTGGAAACGAAATCGCCCTGGCCGCCGGCCTGGGCGTGATAGATTTCGTAACTGCTGGTGGCGAGATAGGTCTTGCCGTCGACCCCGATCGAATTGAGCAGGAGATTACGATCCTGGCCATTGATCACCGTGTCGTTGGTGTACTGGATTTGAATGTCGTGGGCTGTGTTCGGGGCCAGGGTCGTGTTGAAGGAATAGGTCGCGGTCGTGGTGCCGACAGAGGTTGAGCCGATCAATCTCCCATCGACGATGACATTGACCAGCGGGCCGATACCTGCCGCCGGTGTCCCGTACGCCGTGAAGGAAACGACGTCGGAAGCAGTGCCGGTGCCGGTACCAAGTCCAAAAATCGTCAGCTGCCGGTAGCTCCCGACATAGACTTTTCCGTTTGCCACCGTCGGCACCATGTTGGCGTTGCTGTTTGCATAAGGCCAACTTCCCGCCGCTCCCGAGAACAGGGTGGCCATGACGCCCGATCCGTTGACCGTGGACGGATCGAATGCGTAGAGGGTGACGGTTGCCGGCGACGTGTTCATCGGTCGCCCCATTGCCCAGATGATTTGGCTATTCGCCTGTGTCCCGTTCGAGGAGACCGAGGTGAAGAAACCGCCATCCTGTTCCTGCCCGGCGTTCAATGACGCTCTGGCCACCTGGGTGAAGCTTGGATTGGCGCCGTTGTTGATCTTCCACACAATGGCTTGAGTGCCGCCGCTGCTGACGACCCGTCCGACGCCATCGGCAGCCTGAAAATACGATTCACCGCACCAGCAGGCGCCAATGATATAGGAGTTGAAAATACGATCGGGGTATGGCGGCAAACCTTGATTGTGCCCCCCGAG
The DNA here is from genome assembly GCA_964574305.1 of uncultured Rhodospirillales bacterium. Classification (GTDB taxonomy): domain Bacteria; phylum Pseudomonadota; class Alphaproteobacteria; order BOG-932; family Roseiterribacteraceae; genus BOG-932. The sequence goes on from CAZNNJ010000111.1 coordinate 10,040, forward strand.
ACTATCCGCATCCAGCATGTACATCGAGCCGAACTTGCCGGCCGCGACGGCAATGTTCGGGTGCGGTCCGGGCTGAACCGGCAGCAGCATCACCCCTCCCGCACCAAAGTCGTTATCGCTGGCATCGAGCGACGCATAATCCGAGCCGTTTCCACCGGCCGGCGTGAAATACGATTGGACTGTCGTCAGGTCCGGCGACAATTTGACGACGCTTTCGCCGAGTCCGTATGGAGGATTGTAGGCCGTGCCGGCGGGATCGGAGTTTCCCGTGACGACGAAGAGGCTTCCGGCTGCATTGGCAGCGATACCGTAGCCCGACATCCAGACCGAGCTCAGAAAGTAGTTATTGGAGCTCGTCGAATCCCGGTTGAGCAAAGCCGAATTGGCAAGCGGAGCCAGCGTGGCAGCGTTCCACCCGAGCACCCATCCGCGTGAGATATTTGCCGACTGATCGCAAAAACTTGCGAATGCGGCATAGATATTTCCCTGCGAGAGCAAGAGGGCGGATCGTTGCCGGGCAGTTACCGGATTGAAGTTATACTTTGCATTCGAAGGATTGAGCACCCCGCTTCCTGAAACAACGACCGGAGTCACCGTGTCGGACAAACTCTGGAGATTAAGCGCATGAACTCTGAAAACAGGGGCATTATTTTCATAAGTATAGGTGATGACATAGAGAGCCTGCGCGTTGACATCCAGGGCAGGGGTTGAATTAATGCCAACAACCGATGAGTTGTTGTTGCATTGACCTGGCAATTTTGTGGAGGGGACTGGCGTACCGAAGTTCCTCTGAAGGAGTATAACTCCGCTGTCTCCGTCGATTGCATATACGGTATTATTTTCGGTGGCGGCGTAGACGACGTTATGTACGCCCTGGCCGGCAATCGTTTGACCGCCAACGAAAAGCGGCTGCGCATCCACCTGGCCGTCGAGAACGACATTCACGAGCTGCTTAAAGGCCGTGCTGCCCACCGTCGCTGGTGTAAGCGCCGTTTCGTTGGCATTCCAGCCGGTACGCAGCGTGTCTCCATGATATGTGCCGACCTGCACGGACGCAGCCGGATCAGCGCCAGGCCCCGCGACGTCGGCCGG
>CAZNNJ010000112.1:0-11123 GCA_964574305.1 uncultured Rhodospirillales bacterium
CGTCCTGTAGCGGGCGCCGGGTGACGCCCGCGCAACTGCCGTTGCGAGATGCGCCGGCGTTCCGGTCAGTGCAGCGGCCAGGCCATCCGGATCAGCAAAGTCCCGAGCACCGCCACCAGAATCGAAAGCGGCAGCCCGAGCCGCCAATAGTCACCGAAACGATAGCCGCCCGGGCCCATGACCAGGGCGTTGTTCTGATGTCCGATCGGCGACAGGAAGTCGCTGGATGCGCCGAGCGCGACCGCCATCAGAAATGCGTCGGGCTGATAGCCCAGATTATGCGCCAGCGTAAACGCTATGGGCCCCATGACCAAAACAGCGGCCGCGTGGTGCAGGAAGGGCGTCACCGCCATCGAAACGACAAGGACCAGCCCGAGCGCAAGAGTATCCGGCAAGTGCGTCGCAACGCGGGTTAGGCCATCGGCGATCAAGCCTGATGCACCGGTCAGTTTCAGAGCCTCGCCGACCGGGATGAGTGAGCCCAGCATGATGATCACGGGCCAGTCGATCGCTTCGTATGCCTGTTTGGGCGTGATGAGATTCAGCAGCACGACCAGGATCGCGGCCGCGAAGAAAGCGACATCGGCAGAGACGGCCTTGGTGGCGACCAGGATCATCACCCCGATCAGAATCCCGATGGGAAGCAGTGCCCGCCGCTTTCCGCGAAGTATCCGCCCGCGCCCTATCAAAGGAACGCAGCCCAGCTGGCTCAGCGTATCAGCGAGATTTTTCCGCCGCCCCTGAATGACGACGATATCGCCGGCTTCGAAGCTCGTCTGCTGCACGTGGGTGCGGATGGCCTTCCCGCCCCGATTGATCGCGAGAACAGCAATCTCGAAACGGCGGCGCAGGCGCAGGGCCTGTGGCGATTGACCGACGATCGGCGAATCCGCGGCGACGATCGCCTCGATACTGTCGACCGGATCGTCCCTGGACGGAGCGCCTTCGGATTTTTCGACCTCGTAGAGCTTGACGCCTGTCCGGTCGAGCAGCGGCTGCAGCGCAGCCGGAGCAATCTGAATGGCGATGACTTCGCCCGGAACCAGTTGCGTGCGGGCATTCGCGATATAACGATAGCCGTCCTTTCGCACGATCGAGGTTACGGTCGCGTCTCCGCCGCTCGCTTCTTCCAGGTCTTGCACCGATTTCCCTGCCAACCACGATTCGGTGGGAATGATGATTTCGCTGGTATAGGTCTCGATCAGAATCCGTCTGTCCTGTACGGACTTGCGCTTGGTCCGCGGAATGAGGCGCCAGGCAACGCTGAGAAACAGGACCCCGACGATCGTCAGCGGCACTCCCACCGGGCTGAAGTCGAACAACTTGAAGGGGTGCCCCTCCAACTCCTCGCGAACCGTCGATACGATCAGGTTCGGGCCCGTTCCGATCAACGTCATGGTGCCGCCGACCAGAGAGCCGAAAGCCAACGGCATAAGGTAACGCGAAGGCGGCCGCTTCGATCTTTCCGCGATCTGAATCGCGATCGGCATGAAGATGCCCAGCGTGCCGACATTCTTCATAAAGGCGGACAGGCCGGCGACCAGCGCCGTCAGCACGCCGACTTGCACGGAGGTGTTCTCCGTCCCCCTGAGGATGCGCCTGATTATCGTCTCGACAACCCCGGACAATTCGATCGCACGGCTGAGCACAAGCACCGATGCGATAATGATGATGACGGGGTTGGAGAAGCCTTCGAAGACCTTGTTGGGAGGAACAATGCCCGTGAGTGCGGCGGCAATCAGCGCCAGCCCGCCGACGAGGTCGTAACGCAAGCGGTCAGAGGCAAACAAACCCAGCATGGCGGCCAGGATTGCGAAAGCTTCGATCTGTGGGAGGGTCAACCCAACCTACGCGAAATTGAGGAGAGCAGACAATTCTGAAGGCCTCTGGATAAAGCGCAAAGCCACCGTCCGCCAGAGCCCAAACGATTTTAGCGACACTATTTTGAATTCAAAGTGGCAATTCGGATTTGACGTCGGGGCCGTGAGGGCTCACCAATTCGTGGAAGACGTGGAGGGGGACACATGCTGAAGAAGATGCATCCGGAGCCGCGCATCGACTGCTCGGCGGAGGAATGGGCGGCGCGGGTTGAGCTTGCCTGCGCCTATCGCCTCTTCCACCAGCTCGGCTGGCACAGCACGATCTATAACCACATCACCTTGCGCTTGCCCGGACCGGAGCGGCATTTCCTGATCAACCCGTTCGGGCTGATGTATCGCGAGGTCACCGCCTCCAACCTGATCAAGGTCGATCTTGACGGCAACAAGGTCTCGCCCTCGCCCTGGGAGGTGTGGGAGGCCGGGTTCGTCGTCCACAGCTCGGTCCACCGGGTGCGGGAGGATGTATTCTGCGTGATGCACACCCACACGGTGGCCGGCATCGCCGTCGCCTGCCAGGCCGACGGGCTGCTCCCGCTCGACCTCACCTCGCTGCTCTTCACCAAGCGCATCGCCTATCACCAGCTGGAGGGCATCACCACAAACCGGGAGGAGTGCGTGCGGATCGCCGCCGACCTGGGTGACAGGAACGTGATGATCCTGCGCAACCACGGCCTCTTGACCTGCGGCGCCACCGTGGCCGATGCGTTTCAGGAAATGTACCAGCTGGAGCAGGCCTGCAAGGTTCAGCTCGCCGCCCAGTCGAGCGGTGCCAGGCTCAACTTCCCGCCTGCCGAGATCGGCGAGAAGACCGCCGTCACCAGCAGCACCGGCATGTCCCGGCTTAATGCGCTGCAATGGGCGGCGATGCGGCGCTGGATGGAAGAGACCGATTCGAGCTTCATGAATTGAAGCTCGATCAGGCTCTCAGCATCGCCGACCTGCAAAGGCTGGCGCGGCAGCGCCTGCCCAGGGCCGTGCTCGACTATATAGAAGGCGGCGCCGAGGATGAGATCGGTGTCGCCGAGAATCTGCGCGCCTTCGTCCGGCACCAGCTGGTGCCGCGCTTCCTCACGCCCTGCGCCACGATCGATCTCAAGACCACGCTGTTCGGCAGGACCTATGCCGCGCCCTTCGGCATCGCGCCCACCGGCATCGCTGGCCTGTTCCGCCCCAGGGGTGACGTCATGCTGGCCGAGGCGGCGCTGGCGGAGGGCGTACCTTATATAATGTCCGGCACCTGCAACGCGATGATCGAGGAGCTGCCGGCGGCGGCGGCGCATAACGGCTGGTATCAGCTCTATGTCGGCCACGACCATGCCATCGACGAGGACATCGTCCGCCGCGCCGCCGATGCCGGCATGGAGGTGCTGGTCCTGACCGTCGATTCCCAGGTCAGGACCAAGCGCGAGCGCGACCTGCGCAACGGCTTCACGGGCACAGGGCTCAAGACCGGGCCGATGCTGGAGGCGCTGCTGCACCCGGCCTGGCTGATGGGATATCTCGCGACCGGACGGATGCCGCGCTTCGGCAATTTCGCGCCCTATGCCAAGGGTGCGAAGAGCTCGCTCGACGTCTGGAAGTTCATGACCGCGCATCTGCCGGGCACGCTGCTGTGGGAGGATGTCGAGCGCTATCGCCGCCTGTGGAAGGGCAGGCTGGTGGTCAAGGGCGTGCTGCATCCAGGCGACGCGGTGCGCTCGGTGGAGGCGGGCGCCGACGGCATCATCGTCTCCAACCATGGCGGGCGGCAGCTCGACCGCGGGCCGGCCTCGGTCGACATGTTCCCGCTGGTCCGCGCCGCGGTGGGCGACAGGGCGGCCGTGATGCTCGACAGCGGCATCCGCCGCGGCAGCGATATCGTGACCGCGCTTTGCCTGGGCGCCGACTTCACCTTCACCGGCCGCGCGACGCTCTATGGACTGGCAGCGGGCGGCGTGCCGGGCATCCGCAAGGCGATCGCCATCTTGCGGCACGAGGTCGAAACCACCGGACGGCATATCGGCTGCGGCGACGTCGCGGCCTTCGGCAGGGAACATTTGACTTCGCCCCCTCGGGGCAGGGCGGGAAATATTAATTTATACTAAAGATTTATGTAACGGCGTCATTCTTTTAAGGTATTCTGAGATTAGGTATAGTCAGCTCTGCGGACCATGACGTAAGCGAGCCGTCCGTTTGGCGCCCGAGGATAGACAGCCTTAAGCCATGTATCAGGACCATCGCCTTAGCCCGCAGCGTCCCGAATTCGGGAAAATGCTGAGGAACGTCGAGAGCCTTGGCGTGTCATGCGAGCTGGGCCTGATACAGCGCCATTGCCTGATCGAACCTATGGGTTTGTTCCGCTTTGGTTACACACCGGTCGCGAGCTTAATTCGAGCATTTGAAGCGAATCTCGAGGATGTGCATATCCCTCGCCGACTGCGTGCATTCGTGGGCGGGAACCAGGAATATTTCGTCGTCCATAAGGATTATGGGTTCGAATTCCATTCCAATCATTTCGCCGATCGCAATACCAAGCCGGAAGTTCTGAAAAAGGTTTCCGTGCACTTCAAGTTCCTCGCCCGCAAGCTGCGCGAGGAACTCAAGAACGGCGAGAAGCTTTTTGTCTATCGCTCGGAAAGTTCCACGCGGTCCAGCGAAGACGCAATGCGGCTGTCGCAGGCGATGACCCGCTTCGGCAGGCCTGTTTTGCTGTGGGTCGAATTAACTGACGATCCCTCGAAGTTCGGCACGGCGGAGTGGACCCTGCCAGGCAGATTGATCACAGGCTATTTGGACTGGTTCGCAAAGACAGACTTCGCGGCCGCAATGTCGTTCGACTGCTGGATAAAGCTGGTCGACGCTGCTCTCGCTCTCTGGGAGGCGACGCCGGCACGATGCGAGGTGAAGCTCGATACGGCGCGTCAGGCGAAGCTGGCGGGTGACTATGTCGCTGCGTTTCAAATTTGGACCGATCTGCTCGGCCGCTTTCCCCTTCGGCCGGAGCCGTATGTGGAGGCGGCAACGCTGCTGACCGACCTGCAGCAGCGCCGCGAGGCCAAAACGCTGGTCCAACTCGGCTTGGCTCGAATGCCAAGCGATTCGTCGCTGCAGTTGCTGCACGCGCGCTTGCAGAACCACGCTTGAGTCAAGTGACGGCCGAACCTCTCTTTCGAAAGGGAGGGTACTTTCCGTCTGGTTTTCATGCGGCTTCAGCGCCAATCTCTGGACATCATGTTTTCACGCCTGTTCTCACGCACCGCCCCGCAGCCGGCGCCGGTTTCCGCGCAGGCGCCGGCCGGCAGCCGGATCTATGCGATCGGCGACATTCATGGCCGGGCAGACCTGCTGGAGCGGCTGCGGAGCGTGATCGTCGAGGATGCGCGCTGGCATCCGGCGGAGCGCAAGGTCGTGGTCTATCTCGGCGACTATGTCGACCGCGGGCCGGAATCGCGCGGCGTGGTCGACCTGCTGACGCGCGAGACGCTGCCGGGTTTCGAGAGTGTGTTCCTTAAGGGCAACCATGAGGACAGTTTACTGCAGTTCCTCACCGACCCCGGCATCGCGCCGGCCTGGATGGCCTATGGCGGCGAGGCCACGCTCTATAGTTACGGCGTGCGCCCGCCCGATGTGCGCCGGGTCGAGGACATAATGGCGGCGCAGGAAGCTTTCACCCAGGCCCTGCCGCCTGAGCATCTGGCGTTCCTCCAGGCACTGGAACTGGTCCATATCGAGGGCGACTATGCCTTCGTCCATGCCGGCTTCCGCGAGGGCGTGCCGATCGAGTTCCAGGACCCTCAGGATATGATGTGGATCCGCAACGAGTTCCTGTGGTCAGACGCCGATTTCGGCAAGGTCGCCGTCCACGGCCACACCATCACCGAGCGCCCCGAAATCCGCCCCAACCGCATCGGCATCGACACCGGCGCCTTCGCCACCGGCACGCTGACCTGCCTGGTCCTGGAAGGTACCGAGCGGCGGTTTCTGGCGACGTAGAATCAAAGCCCTCGACCGTGAAACGGGAGAGGGGGCTTGTAAGCCGTTGCCTCCGCCCCGCAATCCGACCATAACCTGCCCCGGCCATTTCATTCAAAAGGGGAAGCATTTCATGGTCAGCGTTGCGGTGATGTTCGGGTCGAACGACATCGAGAAGGCCAAGGCCTTCTACGATGCCATCATGCCGACGATCGGACTCAAGGGTTTGTTCGAGCATGGCAGCGGTGGGCGGATCTATGGTACCCCGCAGGGCGTGCCACTGCTGTCGATCGTGCGGCCGTTCAACGGCAATGCCGCCACCGCCGGCAACGGCTCGATGGCCTCGCTGATGTGCGATTCGAAGGAGCAGGTTTCGGCGATCCATGCCAAGGCGCTGGAGCAGGGCGGCACCTGCGACGGCCCGCCCGGCCCGCGCGGCGGCGACGCCAGCGGCATCTTCGCCGCCTATTTCCGCGACCTGGATGGCAACAAGATCAGCGCACTGCATTTTTCGCGGGGGTAATCTTCTGGCGGGTACATTTCACCCCCACCCAACCCTCCCCCATCGAGGGGGAGGGCTTATAAGGCATGCTCCTTCATGTCCCTCCCCCTTGATGGGGGAGGTTAGGTGGGGGTGACAGATGCAGGTAGCGCAGCTACCCGAACCGGACCGCCACCAGCTCTAGCGGTCCCGTGCCGATATTTTCCAGCCGATGAACCGCGCCTTTTGGGATGTTGACCGACATGCCGGCATTGAGCGTCTGCACCTCTGTGCCCCGCGTCACGCGGGCGGTGCCGTTGGCGACGGTCCAGTGGGTTGCGGACTGGGCCTCCTCCGAAAGGGCGGCGCCGGGCTTCACCGTGACCCGTTTCACCTGGAAGCTCGGACCGCTGTCGATCTCTTGGAAGCTGCCCCAGGCCTGGCTCACCAGCCTGTGGGAGACATGCTCGGTCCGGCCGCCGTCCTTCAGCCGGCTGACGAAGCGCTTCACGTCCTGCGAGCGGTCCCTATGGGCTGCCATGACCACGTCGCCGGTGGCAACGATGACGACGTCCTTGAGGCCAAGCGCGGCGATCAGCGGCCCGTGCGAGCGCAGATAGGAGCCGTCGGTATCCTCTGCCATCACGTCGCCGATCATGACATTGTCGCCATGGTCCTTGTCCCCGATCCCCCACAGCGCCGACCAGGAGCCGACATCGCTCCAGCCCAGGCTGGCAGGCACGTCGGCCGCGAGCGCCCTCTTTTCCATGAGCGCATAATCGATCGATTTCGATGGAATGTCGGCGAAGGTCACATGATCCAGCAGCACCACCTCGCCTGAACGCTCGGCTTTCTCCAACGCCATTTGCGCGCCGGCGGCGATTTCCGGCTCGAAATTGGAGAGTTCCTTCAGCATCAGCCCGACGGGGAAGACGAACATGCCGCTGTTCCAGCTCCAGTCGCCTTCGGCCAGATAGCCGGAGGCGGTGGCGAGGTCCGGCTTCTCGACAAAGCGGGCGATCTTGAAGGCGCTATCGACGCCGGGCAGTGCTTCGCCGCTGCGGATATAGCCGTAGCCGGTCTCGGGCGCTGTCGGGGTGATGCCGAACGTCACCAGGCAGCCGGCATCGGCCGCCTTGGCCGCGGCGCCGATGGCGGCGTTCAATGCTGGCAAGTCGCGGATGATGTGATCGGAGGGCAACACCAGCATCACCGCATCGGGGTCGCGTTCACGCAGCAGCACGGCGGCGGCGGCTACGGCCGGGGCGGTGTTGCGGGCAACCGGCTCGATGATGATGGCCTCGGGGGTGATCCCGATCGCGGCGAGCTGGTCCTGGACCAGGATCTTGTGGTCGGCATTGCAGACGATGACCGGCCCGGCGAAGCCGTCGCCCGAGACGCGCCGAGCGGTGGCGGCGAGCAGACTTTCCTCACCGACCAGCGCCAGAAGCTGTTTCGGCAGCAGGTCGCGTGACAGCGGCCAAAGGCGCGTGCCCGATCCGCCAGACAGGATGACGGGATAAATCTTGCGCGACATCGATGCCTCTTTCGTGCCTGGAGCCGGCCATTGGATGACAGAACAATAGGTTAAAGCCTCATACGGGTCCATTGACCCTCCGCAGTGTCGTGCACAGGTGCGGGCGTTGGCTGATTTTCAATATGGCATGTATACAATCGTCGAGAGGTTTCCGCGGATAAAGATTTACGAAATCTAGATTGCTTCAGCTAGATCAGTCGGTTAGGGTCCGATAAGTTATGACGAAAACACTGAAAACAGAAACCCTTGGCAGCTTGCCAAGAACTCTAACGTCGGAATGGCGGTAATTTCGAGATCGACCGTATGACAGAGTTTCAACTCGAATTGGCCCGTGAGCATGCTCGCGTCGCAGAGCAGCGCCAGGACTGGGCGGAGGCGTTGGAACGGTGGCAAGAGGTACGGACGGGATGGCCCGAGCAATGGGACGGCTATGGCGGTGCGGCCGAGGCATTACGCCTGCTTGGACGCGAGGCGGATGCGTACGCGTTGCTGGACAACGCGACGGCCCGTTTTGCAGCGGATATGCGACTTTGGCACGACCGCGCGCGTCTTGCCGAGCAGTTGCAGGACTGGGCTGACGCGGAGCGCTGCTGGCGGGTGTTTCTGACGCTGGATCAGCAGACGTGGTGGGCCTATGGCAGCCTTGCGAACAACCTGCTGGAACAGGGCAGATACGCCGATGCTGAAGCGGTGCTGTCCGATGCGCTTTCGAGGTTGGGTGCGGTGCCGGAGCTTCTGTCGGATTTGGCACGGCACTATGAGCGCGTCGGTGATTGGCGGCGCGCGGATACGGTGTGGCTGGCGCTGCTGGCCGATGACGCTTCGTTCTGGCCAGCGCATGCCGGTCACGCCAAGGCCCTGACGGAGAACGGCCAGGCGGGGGCGTCGTGGGAATATCTCGCTGGCCTGCAAGAGCAGTTCCTGCTCGAGGCTGACTACTGGCATGATCGCGCACGCCTCGCCGAGCGGCTGCGGAACTGGGATGATGCGGAGCGCTGCTGGTGTGCCCATCTCATGATTACCCCGATGTTGCCGCATGTTCATTTTGCTTGGGTGGATGTCCTTTATAATTCAGGTAGTGGAGACGAAGCACAGGATGCGGCGGTCAGGGTAATAAATAAATTCCGATATGATGCTGATTCTTTAGCAGATTTCATGGTTTTTCTATGCTGCCCAAATAGAACTGTACCTGTATCCGAAATAGACTATCTTTATCAATTTATAGGCGAGCACTCTGATCGAGATGGTAGTTCATTGAATGTTGCTCGCGCGGCCGTTCTGCTTGCGCGGGAGCTTAAGAACTGGCCAGACTACCGGCGTCGCTCGTCGGCCGCATCGGCCCGTTTCCCCGAAGATTTAGGGTTGCAAATTATGCAATCCGAAGCAGTCGAACTTTTCCCGGATGATGCCGACGGCTCGCCGGAATCCAACCGCATCTCCCCTCGGGCTTTGGATGATAGACGCGTCGATGTGGGGGCAGATACGGCGCTATTCATGGCATTCGAGAGCCTGGGCGGAGGGCGTGGTCCTGGGCCGTATAACGGCGACGAAGGGGGATGCGAGTTCGGTCTTGCTCAACGCTTTTACGGGACGGAACCGCTAAGCCTTTTGCGGTGGGCCACGATTGAATTTGACAACCTCATATATGGTCTCAATTCCGCCTTCGATGGAATAGAGATGCCGGAAGGCTTCACCCTGCATGAACAAGGCCATTATGACTGGAAAGTCGTCGTGCCCAAGTACGGTATTGAGATAGACCACACTCATCTCGACAGGAGCAAGGTCAGTCAGGCCGAAGCCGCGAAATTGGTTGCGACAAGATTCAAATTCCTTAAACGAAAATTGTTTGAAGATCTGCGGGAAGGCCAAAGGATCTTTGTTTATCGAGTGGCAGCTGGACCGATTACAATAGAAAAGATCGACGAATTGGTCGCCGCTCTGGGCCGCTGGGGAGGACGAAGACTGCTTTTCGTGGTCCGCGAGAACCTATCCGGAAAGCCGTGTGTTATCGACGCTGTCAATACGGCATTCGTAGTCGCGCGAATCGATCATCGGGCCACGCCGGGCGAAACGCCCAAATTTTCTGGATGGCTCGATCTCTGCCGACAAACGTTGCGGTATTTCCAATAGGCCGCTACGCGGCCTGCGGACGGATGCCGGCGCCGGCCAGATTGACGGATTCCGGCTGGGCGACAACCGGCGGCGCGTAGGTGACCACCGTTCCGCCGACGCCGTCGTCGGCAAGGTGGAAGCCGCCGGCCACATATTGCCCGAACAGCGTGATGTTGACCGTTAGCGCGCCGTCGGTGACGGTGAGCACACCGTGCGACTGGCGCGGGATCGCGGTAAAGGATGTCCGCTCCGCCCCCGAGAAGGCGAAATCAGCGAGGTCCAACCCGTCGGTGGAATCGAAGCCGGACAGTTTCGGCGCTGTGCCGGCGGCGTGGGAAAGGACCAGATCGGCGTTTCCGGCAAAGGTCACCGGACCTCCGATCGCGCCGCCCGAGGACACGATCTCGGTCCCACCGGCAAGGGTGACGAGCCGCGCCGTCGCGCCGGAGGCGACATTCAATGTCTCGCCGCTGCCGATTTTGAGCCAGACCGCGGTCACGCCGGATTCGATATCGACGCTCCCGCCGCTATCGACCCTCAGATAGCGGACCGCCCCGCCGTCATAGGCGATGTCGCCGCCCGACAGCACATGGATTCCCGCCGCCGTGGCACCCGAGGAGACGGTGAGGGTCGCGCCGTCGCCGATCGTCAGCCAGTGGGCCGTCGCTCCGGCGGCGATCTCCTCGAACCCGCCGCTGGCGACGGTGAGGCCAGCGACGGACCCGCCGGCGAAGACGAGCGTGCCGCCGCTCTCGACGGTGCTTCCGCGCAGAATGCCGCCGGACGAAACGAATTCCGTTCCGCCTCCCGATACGACCGTGCCGCTCGCCGTGCCGCCTATTATATATTGTACGCCGCCGGACAAGACATGCGCGCCAGCCACGAGCCCGCCGGACTGAACCTGTTCGACGGCGCCGCCACTGACGACCGTCCCGCGCGCCGCGCCTTGCGCGGACACGATTTCCTGCCCGCCCGACAGCAGGACCGTATCGTGCGCGGTGCCACCGGAGTTCACGGACAGGACACCGCCGCCCGAGACTGTCGCCGCGCCCGCCGTGCCGCCGGCCGACACGGTCCGCGCTACACCGCTGCCGGCATTCGCCGCGCTGGCTAGGCCAGCCTTGCAGGCCCCGATTTTCGCCCCGGTCAGGCATGCGGGGGG
>CAZNNJ010000113.1:0-11099 GCA_964574305.1 uncultured Rhodospirillales bacterium
CACGCGAGGAGGCGCGCGCGGCTCAGCAGTTCATAAGTGGGCACAAGGCCGGTCAGCAGCAGCCCGATGAAGGTTCCGGTGAGCCCGACCGTCAGCTCTTTGCGCCGGTCGAACCGGTCGAGACAGAGCGTGCGCAGGACCCCGCTGGTCGCCGAAGCCAACATATAAACGCCCATGATCGTGCCGATCTGCTGGGCCGGGATGCCGAGATCCTTCTGGAAGGCCGGCGCCAGCGAGCCGACAGCGAGAAGATCAGACTGGAGATGAAAGAAATCGACCCGACCATCATGACCAGCCGCATCTCCGGCGGGATCAGCATGGCGACGGCGCGGCGGGGACTCACTCCGCCGGAACGGCAATGGCGGGGATGGCTGCGCGTTCGCGGCGGGTCAGCAGCGTGTCGAGCAAATAGACCAGCGGCGGGAAGACCCAGGCGACCAGGATGACGCCCCAGCTGAAGACCTCAGTGCCGGTCAGCTTGCCGTCCGCCGTGCTGCCAAGGAGCTTCGGAATCGCCAGCGCGCTCATCGCCATGGTGAAGGACTGGATGGCGGAGGAGAGCGACTGGAAACCCGCCCGCTCCTCAGGCTTCGGAATGCGCATGGCGATCGTCTGGCCGACGACGAGACGGCCGGCGCTGGTGATGAAGAACAGGGCGAATACCAGCATGGCCGGCAGCAGCTCGGGATAGAGATAGAGCCGGTGAATCGCGTCCCAGAAGGCCGCCTCGCTGGGGAGGGCGGCGCGGATGGCGCCCTCCAGGCCCAGGACGGCGCTCCAGCCGAAGCCCAGATAGCTTATGCCGATCGCAGCCGTGAGCATGACCGAGGCGACGACCGACATGGCGCCGGGGCCGAACCGGTCGATACCCTTGCCCATGATCCTGGCCACGCCGAAGTTAGCGAAACCGCCGACGACATAGAGCATGATCAGCCCGCCTTGCGGGTAGCCCAGATTGTTGACCAGGAAGACCGACATGATCGTCGTGATCGCCACCAGCGGTACGATGCCGGTGATCTGCAGCACGAAGGAGATCAGGCAATCGGAGCGGGAGAAGAACCGCCCCATGAGGGCGAGCCGGCTTTTGATGGAAAAGCTGGAGGCGCCAACCAGATGCCCGCGCTGCGCCGGCAGGTTGGCGACCACCAGGATCGTAAGCACGAGGGCGAAGATCGCGGCGGCGAAGAACGGGTCGCGCCAGCTGCCGAAGGCCTGGGCGATGCCGAGGCCGACCGGAATGCCGATGATCTGCGCCACCGCGCCGAAGGCGGCGACGGTGCCCAGCGCCGCGCCCCGGCGTTCACCCGGGACATTGTCGACGACGATGGCGATCGACACCGCGTTCGACGGCCCGGCGAAGACGCCGGAGACGATGCGCGCCGCGATCAGCAGCGGCAGATTGGGCGCCAGCGCGGTCAGGGCCAGCCCGGCGATCACGCCGACCAGGGCGACGGCGAGCGCCTTGCGCCTGTCGAACCGGTCGAGATAGAGCGTGCCGAGGAAGCCCGAGGTCGCGGAAGCCAGCATATAGCTGCCCATGATCGTCCCGATCGACTGGGTCGGGATATGGAGGTCGCGCGAGAACATCGGCGCGAGCGCGCCGACCATCGAGAAGACGATGCCGGACAACAGCGCAACCAGGCCGCAGAGATTCACCAGCAGCCGCTCTGACGAGCCAGACGATTTCACTCTGTTACCCTTCTTGTATTCCGTGCCCTGTGTTCCCCACGCGAACCGATGCCATCAGCAGCGGCTGGCCTCGTTGGTCCATTCCCAGTGGCCGGGCGGCGGGGCGCCGACGATGTTCAGGTCCTTGCGGATGTCCTCGATCGTCCAGTCGAGATAGTCCCGCCAGTCATTGACGATCAGCGGGCGCGTCATCCCCTCGGCCATCTTCACGCCCAGCGCGACGGCGTTCAGATACTCGCCCATCAGATGCGGCGAATGCAGGTTGATCTTCATGACGCCGGTCGACATCAGGAAGCCCGACATGCGGGTGACCTCGCAGGCGAGCTCCGGCGAGAAATAATCGTAATTGCACTTCAGGTTGCAGGCGATCAACGCATGCTCGCCGATCAGGTTGGGCCCCAGGCCGCTCACGATATGCTCGATATCGTGGGAGACGACCTTCTGCTTCAGATAGAAGGTGTAGTCGTCGGTCGGTACCAGCCCGCGCTTGGAATGGTTGAGGTCGAAGCCGTTGGTGAAGAGATAGTCGTGAACGATGCCGCCCAGCGTATCGGGCGCATAGCCCTTGAGGTCGTCCAGGGTGAAGTTCGAGAGCGAGCGCTTGTCGAGCCAGGCGGCGAATTCCGGGTTCTTGGCCCGCTCGGCCGCGACCAGGCCGGCGACATAGGCGTCATCGGTCAGGTCGTTGATCGCCATCGCCGCCTGATGGACCATATAGGTGGCCGGAACGTCGAGCCCGTCCTTGCGCAGGCCTTCCTGGGCATAGACGTCGCGCATCACGGCGCTGTTGAGGAAGCGCGAGGAGGTCATCAGCACGCTGCCATATTCGGACAGCGGCTTGGCTTTGCCCTCCATATATTCCCGATCCATCTTCTCGTAATCGGGCTTGCCCATGTCTCCAGCCATACTCAGCCTCCCTGGCTATCGATGCCGGCCGCTTCCCGGCGGCTTCACATATTCAGAATTCGGCAGGTTGCGGATAGTGAAGCCGCTCGGCACGCCCGCCTACGTCCGTTTGAGGTATGCAGGCCGCTAACCCCGGCGGGCCTCGTTCGTCCAATCCCAGGTCCCGGCCGGCGGCGCGCCGACGATGTTGAGGTCCTTGCGGATATCCTCAATCGTCCAGTCGAGATAGGCCCGCCAGTCGGCCAGCAGCAGCGGATGCTTCATCCCCGCACCGATCTCGGCACCCTTGGCGACGCCCTCCAGGAAGGCGGCCATCACCTCAGGATAGTGCAGGTTGGCCTTCATCACCCCGGTCGACAGCAGGAAGCCCGACATGCGGGTCAGCTCCCCCGCCAGCTCTGGCGTGAAAAAGTCGTAATAGGTCTTGAGGTTGAGCGCGATCAGCGCCTGCTCGCCCACCGGGTTGGGACCGAGGCCGCTGATAATGTGTTCGATATCGTGCGAGACCACTCGCTGCTTCTGGAGGAAGCTGTAATCGTCGGTCGGCACCAGCCCGCGCTTGGAATGGTTGAGGTCGAAGCCGGTGCGCGACAGATAGTCATGGACGATGCCGCCCAGCGTGTCGGGCGCGTAACCGTCGAGTTCGGCCAGGGTGAAATCCGACAGCGACCGCTTGTCGAACCATTCGGCGAAGAGCGGCTTCTTCTGCTTCTCCTCGGCAATGAGCGCGACGACATGCGCGTCGTCGGTCAGCGCACCGATCGCCTTGGCGGCGCGATGAACCATGTAGGTGGGCGGGATGTCGTAGCCGGAGCGGCGCAATCCCTCCTGGGAATAGACGTCGCGCATCTCGGCGCTGTTGAGCCATTTCGACGAGGTCATGAAGACGCTGCCGAAATCGCTGAGCGGCCGGGGCTCGCCTTCCATATAGCGGCGGTCTTGCTCCTGGTAGTCGGGCTTGCCCATCTCGCCAGCCATCGCTCTCTCCTGTCCTCCCCACGCCGTCCGAAACATAACCCGGAGCGGGCGCATGCGTCACTTATAACAAATTATGAAATGTCCTGATTTGTCCCAATAGGCAAGCCGTCGTGGCTGCCCTAAGCTTATATTGATTAAGAAAATTACCCGGGGAGGTTCCAATGCAGCGGATGCGTCTGGCTTTCGGCGGTCTTATGGCCACGGTGCTCTGGGCCTCCCCGCCGGCCCTGGCGGCCGACCCATCCCCCGGCGTCACCGGTATCCTGAAAGAAGACTATGTGGAGGCGAATGGGCTGCGCTTCCACTATGTCCATGCCGGCCAGGGGCCGATGATCCTGTTCCTGCACGGCTACCCGTCCTTCTGGTATCAGTGGAAGGACCAGATGAACGATTTCGGCAAGGACCATTTCGCCGTCGCGCCCGACCTGCGCGGCTATAACCTGACGACGATCCCGCAGGGCACCGACCAGTACAAGATGAAGCTGCTGGTCAAGGACATCCACGACTTCGCCGAGAAGGTCGCGCCCGGCAAGAAGTTCGTGCTGGTCGGCCACGACTGGGGCGGCCTCCTGGCCTGGACCTTTGCCATGTACCATCCGGAGATGCTGGAGAAGCTGGTCATCGTCAACGCGCCGCATCCCTTCATCTTCGAGCGCGAGATGAAGGAGAACCCGGTCCAGCGCTGGGGCAGCAACTACACTTTCGCCTTCAACAATTACGACGGCTACAAGTGGGACGAGAAGCTGTCAGCCAACGATTTCGCCGGCTTGACCCAGGGCATATTAGGTGAGCAGATCAAGAGCGGGCGCTATACCGACGCGGATGTGGCAGCCTGGAAGAAGGCCTGGAGTGTTCCTGGCGCGCTCAATGCCGGGCTGGAATATTACAGGGCCAACCACCTGAACCCGCCCTATAACGAGACCCATCCGGCCGACAAGATCCCGGCCTCATGGACGGGCAAGGAAGTGACCGAGGGCGCCAAGTCGACCACCATCCAGGTGCCGACCCTGGTGATCTGGGGCCTACTCGACACGGCCCTGCAGCAGGGCAACCTGTCCGACATGCAGAAATGGGTGCCGAACGTGCACTTCAAGCTCTACCCGAAGGACACGCACTGGGTCTCGATCTCGAAATCGGCCGAGGTGACGCAGGACATCCGCGACTTCGTCGAGGGCAAGGATACGCCGAAGGAGACGTCAGAGAAGCCTCACTGAACGGTCAGCCGAAGACCAGCTTCCCCATCGCGCCGCCCATCACCCCGGTGACGACGGAGGACAGCGTGCCGAACAGCAGGAGCACGGCCGGCACGTCGCCGAGCACGGCTGAGAGCGCGATTCCGATCAGCGCGCAGAGGCCGCCGGCGATGGCGCCGCCGCCGAGGTCGGAGCCCCAGCTGCCCTTGACCGCGAACCAGACATAGAGGAACCCGGCGACGAGCGAGAAGCCCATGCCGCCGAAGGCGAACAGGTCCTTGACCGACGCCGTGAAATGGCCGCCGACGACCATGGCCGCCTGCAGGACGAGCCCGATCCCGGTCGCGACGATCAGCGCGTTCCGTTGCATTGGGTACCTCCCTCGCTATTGCGGCGAGAAGCGAACCATGGAAGGGCACAACTGACAATAGTAAAATTTTAGGAAATGCGCCCCGCGTCAGGCACCGACTTGGTCGGCCAGATCGCGGAAATCCTTGGACACGACGTCCCAGGCCTGCTCCGGCGTCAGGTCGGTATGCTGGCCCAGCCCCTGGTCCTCAGGACGCAGCACGAAGGCGGTCTTGAGGCCGCAGGCCCGTGCGGCGGCGAGGTCGCTGTTGTGGGCAGCAACCAGGCACAGCTCCTCCGGCTTCAGGGCCAGCATCTCGGCGGTCCTGAGATACGCCTCAGGCGAGGGTTTGTAGGCCCGCGCGGGCTCGGCCCCCAGGATCGCATCCCAGAGCAGGCCGGCGCGCCGGGCCATGTCGACCATCAGGATGACATTGCCGTTCGACAGGGTGGCGAGGATGAAACGGCGGCGCAGCCGGGTCAGCCCCTCGACCACGTCCGGCCAGGGGTCGAGCCGGTGCCAAGCGAGGTTGAGCTCGTCCAGCTCGGCGGCCGGCACCGAGGCCGGATCGATGCCAAAGTCGGGCAGGATGATGTCGAGATTTTCCCGGTGGAGTATGTCGAGCTTGGTGAACGGCCTTCCCTGGCTGCGCACCCGCTCCATCGCCGGCTGGTACTGGCGGCGCCAGGCATCGGCGAAGGCCAGCGGACTGGCGTCCGCCTTGCCGTGGCGCCTGAGAAACGGCGCGGCGTCGCGCGCGACTCCGTTCCGCCAGTCGACGACCGTGCCGAATACGTCGAACCCCAGAGCCTTCACACCTTGGAGCTTCATGCTGCTGCCTCCCTTGACTTCCCGCACGTGTCGGAGAAAACTCCGCCCCACGTGGGGATTTGAGCGACCGGCTTGCGGACCACGTTAAACAAACCGCTAAAAGGTCCAGGCCGTCTCTGTATATGAACGCCTCGACCGCTGCCGGTCGGGGTTTTTTTATGCCGCGATCCGAGCGGCGGAGGAATGGTCATGATCGATCCCGCGAATCGTCGCCCTGGCTTGAAGCCGCAGAGCCAGCTGGTCCATGCCGGCGCCACCCGCTCCCAGGCGGAGGAAACGGCCGAGGCGATCACCATGACCTCCGGCTTCGTCTACCAGACCGCCGAGGAAGCCGAATCCGCCTTCGTCAATGAGGGCTCGCGCTATGTCTATTCGCGCTTCCGCAACCCGACGATCGCGATGTTCGAGGAGCGGCTGGCCGCCTTCGAAGGGGCGCCGCGCTGTTTTGGCCTCGCCACCGGCATGTCGGCGGTGTTCGCCGCGCTGGCCGCGGACATCAAGGTCGGCGACCGGATCGTCGCCCCGCACGCGATGTTCGGATCGTGCCTGCACATCATCAAGAACATCCTGCCCAATTACGGCGTGACCTACACGATGGTCGAGGGCACGGACCTGAACGAATGGAAGGCGGCGCTGTCGACGCCGGCCAAATATGTCTTTCTGGAATCCCCGGCCAACCCGACGCTCGACATCATCGACATCGCCGCCGTGGCCGAGCTGGCCCATGCCGCCGGGGCCAAGCTGATCGTCGATAATGTCTTCGCCACGCCGATCTTCCAGAAGCCGTTCAAACTGGGCGCCGATGTCGTCGTCTATTCCGCGACCAAGCATATCGACGGCCAGGGCCGCGCGCTGGGCGGGGCGATCCTGTGCGATGACGAATTCGCTGCCAAGCTGCACCCGTTCCTGCGCCACACCGGCCCGACGATGAGCCCGTTCAATGCCTGGCTGCTGCTCAAGGGACTTGAGACTCTGTCCCTGCGCGTGAAGGCGCAGTCGGACTCGGCGCTGAAGATCGCTTCTTTCCTGGAAGCCGAGGACAAGATCGAGGCGTTGCGCTATCCCGGCCTGCCCAGCCATCCGCAGCACGAGCTGGCGAAGCGGCAGATGACCGGCTTCGGCAACCTGATCGCCTTCGACGTCAAGGGCGGCAAGCCGGCCGCCTTTGCCGCCCTGAACCGGCTCGGCCTCATCCTGATCTCCAACAATCTGGGCGATTCCAAGTCGCTGATCACGCATCCGGCCACCACCACCCACGCCAAGGTGCCGGAGGAGGACAAGCTGCGCGTTGGCATCCGCGCCGGCACGATCCGCCTCTCGGTCGGGCTGGAGGATACCGACGACCTGATCGACGATCTGAAGGCCGCATTGGCTAGGTAGGCTTATCCGGGAAGGCTTAGAGCGGCGACGAAACTGGATTATCATCGCCGCTCGCGCCGCCGAGGACAGAAAGGAATGCGTGATGGAGCGGATTGTGACGCTCCATACCGAGAAGCTGCCTGAGGGCGTCTATCTGGCCACATCCGACGATTTGCAGGGTCTGGTCGCGCAGGGGCGGACCATTCAGGAAGCTATCGAGATTGCTGGCGATGTCGCAAAAAAACTGATCGAGATGGGTGAGCGATAACCATATCTCCAGGATACGAATTGGCCGGGCGGTGAAACTTTCTGTTATGATCACTGCCCGGACTCGTAATTTTCCAATACAGAGTATCGCTCGTGGATTCGCTCAGCCCGCCCACCGCCACCCCTTCCGTGCAGCATGATCTGCAGGCCGCTCTCGCCCGCATCCAGGGCCACGGCACGGCGTTCCGCGACGAAGCCGTGCAGGTGCTCAAGGCCTATCTCGAGGCGGGGCGGGCCGGGATCGAACAAAAATTCCTGGCGGACAATGACGGCATCGCCTGCAGCGAGGCGCTGGGCCAGCTGATGGACGAGATCGTCGTCGCGCTGTTCGACATCGCCGACCGCAAGGTGTTCCCCGCCGCCAACCCGACGACCGGAGAGAAGGTGGCGCTGGCCGCGATCGGCGGCTATGGGCGCGGCCCGCTGGCGCCTTATTCCGATATCGACCTCTTGGCCCTCGTCCCCTACAAGCGCACGCCGCGGGCGGAGCAGATCGTCGAGTTCCTGCTTTATGCGATGTGGGACCTGGGGCTGAAGGTCGGCCAGGCGGTGCGCTCGCCCGAGGATTGCGTTCGGCTCGCCAAGTCCGATGTGCTGATCCGCACCAGCATGATGGAGCGCCGTTTCCTGGCCGGTGAGCCCGCGCTCTATGCCGATTTCGACAAGCGCTTCGCCAAGAGCGTCGAGGCCCTCGACAGGCGCGGCTTTGTCGAGGCCAAGCTGGCCGAGCGCGACCAGCGCCACAAAAAGATCGGCGATTTCCGCTATATGGTCGAGCCCAACGTCAAGGAGGGCAAAGGCGGGATGCGCGACCTGCAGACGCTGGGCTGGATCGCCCATGCGCTGCACGGGGTCAACACAGTCTCGGCGATGGTCCCGCTGGGCCTGCTGAAGCGCGAGGAGGCGGCGCGTTTCGCCAAGGCCAACGCTTTCCTGTGGACCGTCCGCTGCCACCTGCATTTCCTGACCAAGCGGGCGGAGGAGAAGCTGACCTTCGACGTGCAGGTCGAGATCGCGCGCCGGCTGGGCTACACCGACCATGTCGGCGCCGCCGCGGTCGAGCGCTTCATGAAGCATTATTTCCTTGTGGCGAAGGATGTCGGCAACCTGACCCGCATCTTCTGCGCCGCCTTCGAGGCGGACTCTCTTGGCGCGCCGCGCGGCTGGCTGTCGCGCACCGGGCGCAACAAGATCGACGGCTTCTCGCTGGAGGGGCAGCGGCTCAACATCGTTGCCGAGGACCAGTTCGCCAAGAGCCCGATCGACATGATCCGGCTATTCGCCGCGGCTCAGCGCGGCGGCTATGACATCCACCCCAACGCGCTGAGATCGATGACCCGCAACCTGCGCCGGATCGATGCCGATCTGCGCGCCGATCCCGAGGCCAACCGGCTGTTCCTGGACAGCATCCTGACCGGGCCGGGCAACCGGGAGATCAGCCTCAGGCGGATGAACGACGCCGGGGTGCTGGGCCGCTTCATCCCGGATTTCGGCCGGGTCGTCGCCCAGATGCAGTTCGACATGTATCACTACTACACGGTCGACGAGCATACGCTGAACGCTGTCTCGATCCTGAACCGGATCGAGACCGGGGAGGCCGCCGGCCAGTTCCCGCTCGCCTGCGAGCTGGCCGGCCAGATCGCCTCGAGCCGGGCCTTGGGCCTGGCGGTGTTCATGCACGATATCGGCAAGGGCCGCGGCGGCAATCATTCCGAAATCGGCGGCACGATGGTCGAGCGGCTGGGGCCGCGCCTCGGCCCCACCGCCGAGGAGACCGAGACGGCGGCCTGGCTGGTGCGCTGGCACCTGGGCATGTCGGGCGTCACCACCCGGCGCGACCTGGACGACCCCCGCACCGTCGCCGATTTCGCCGCGCTGGTGCAGTCGCCGGAGCGGCTGAAGACGCTGACCATCCTGACCACCGTCGATATCAGCGCTGTCGGTCCCGGCCGCTGGAACAACTGGAAGGCCGGGCTGATCGAGGATCTGTATCAGCGCACCGCCGAGGTGCTGGCCGGATCGGTCGGCAGCCAGGGAACGGAGCGGATCGCCAAAATCCAGGCCGAGGCGCGGGAACTGCTGCCCGATTGGAGCGACGCGGAATTCGAGAGCTTCGCCGGGCTAGGCTCGCGCGGCTATTGGACGGCGTTCGACGCCCCGACCCATGCCAGGCAGGCCAGGCTGGTGAGGGCGGCCGAGCGCGACCGCCAGACCTTGGCGGTCGAGACGCGGGTCGACGAACAGCGCGATGCCACCGAGGTCACCATCCACACGACCGACCATCCCGGCCTGTTCGCCGGCCTGGCCGGCGCCTTCGCCATGTGCGGCCTGTCGATCGTCGATGCCAAGATCTTCACGCTGGCGAACGGCATGGCGCTGGACGTGTTCTGGGCCCAGGATGTGAGCGGCGACCCGCTGTCCAACTCCAAGCGCGCCCGGCTGATGGTGGCGATCGAGCGCGCGCTCGACGGCACCCGCCCCTCGCCCGAGGAGCAGGCGCGGCTGAAGGCCAAGCACCCGGAACGCACCAAGCATTTCCATGTCGAGCCGCGCGTGCTGATCGACAACGAGGCCAGCTCCACCCACACGATCATCGAGGTCAACGGCCGCGACCGGCCGGGCTTCCTGCATGACGTGACCAGGGCACTGACCGCCCTCGGCCTCCAGATCTCCAACGCCAAGATCTCAACCTACGGCCACAAGGTGATCGACGTCTTCTACGTCAAGGACATATTCGGCCTGAAGCTGACCGAGCAGCCGAAGCGCAAGCGCATCCGCGAGACGCTGATGGCGGCGCTGGATGAGGGGGCGAAGGACAAGGACAGGAAGGACGCGAAGAAGGCGGCGGTGCGGCCGAAGGTCAGCAGTTAGCGGCACGGGTTCGGATTGCTCACACCCCGTCATTGCGAGGAGCGTAGCGACGAAGCAATCCAGGGCCGTTAGCCCATACCTGCCGGTGAGGCTCTGGATTGCTTCGCTAGGCTCGCAATGACGAGGTTCGGCTGGTTTTCAAAAACGGCAAGCGGGGAAGATTGCCCGCGCTAGCTTCGCCTGCTCGTGGTAATCTTCAAATCAAGAATAGTGGGAAGAGACCATGCGGGATTTAACCTTGGCGGTTCTGGCCCTGGCTTCGGCCCTCTTTCCGAACGTTGCCTCGGCTCAGACTGAATGGGTGCACGTGATCGGCGGCAAGCTCGCCAGTTCGGGGCCACCGTTCTACTTCCAGCCGCGCCGGTTGAATATCTTGATCGCCAACCTACCGACCGGCTGGCCGGCGCGCGCCGGCCAGTGCCGTACCCTGACGCACGAGGCTGCGCCGAAGATTGGCTTCACCTTCAATGATGGCCTCACCACCAGCGGCAAGCTGGTGGCCTCAGGATATGCGCTGGACGACGGCAAAGCCGGCCGATCGTATTTCGCGGGACACACGTACATCAAGCTGTGCCGCGACGCGGTCGGTAAGCCCGCAGCCTTCGCCATTCAACTGAGCTATTACAAGTTGACGCCGAACAACGTCCTGCAGGCCT
>CAZNNJ010000114.1:0-11081 GCA_964574305.1 uncultured Rhodospirillales bacterium
GCCCTGGCCGATGCCGAACTGCGCGCCATAGGGGCCGACGGTCACCGAATCCAGCATCGCCATCAGGTTGGGAACCCAGCCGATGCCCAGCTCCTCGACGATGATATGGAGCCTGGGGTGGCGTTCCAGCACGCCGTCGATGACCAGCGCCGAAAGCGCGATCTGCGGCACCACCTGGCCGTTGATCAAGTGCAGGATGGCATAATGCGAGGGGTCGCCGCCGTTGAAGAACCAGCCGTGCTTCACGTCGCTGCGCCCGGCGCCGATATGGAAGATCACCACCATGCCCAGGTCCTCGGCCGCCGACCACAGCCGGTCGAAGTCGGGATGGGTGAAGGATTTGGGGTCGCTGACCGGGTCGGCCCTGACCTGGAAGGCGCGGCTGCCCAGCGCCCGCATCCGCGTGATCTCGGCGATCGCCCAGTCGACATCGGCGATATCGACCAGGGCGACGGGGATCAGCCGGTCGGTGTGGCCGTGGAAGCAGCCGGCGGCCCATGTGTTGAAGGCCTGGAAGGCCCTCAGCGCCAGGTCGCGCCGGCCCTGCTTCATCGCCAGCACGTAAGGGGTCGCGCCCATGGTGGAATTGACCAGCTGCACGTCGATGCCGTGGGCGTCGCAGAACTTGACCCGCGCATCGCCGTCATAGCCGGCGGGCGGCACGGTCAGCATCTCCTTCTGCTGCTCGGCGGTCGCGGCCAGCAGCGCCTGCAGGCTGCGCTTGCCCGACGGGGCCAAGAGGTCGATCAGGTTTTCCGGCCGCTGCTTGCGCGGGATCGCCTCCAGCAGGTCGCCGACCACGCCCTGGACCACGCGCTCGATAAAGCTCTCCTCGCTGGGCGGGATCAGCTTGGCGAGCGAGGGATCGACCTGCTCCAGCCAGTCGATCGGCTCCATGAAATGGCTGTCGACATCGATAACGCGCATGTCGTCCTCCCAGGGTTCCTTGGTATCGATGATCCGTCCGGGGCCGGGGCCTGTCAATGAATTGGCGCTACTCTATTCGGGCCAGCTCCGCCTTGGCGCCGGCATATTCGATGAAGCGGCGATCGCACGAGCCGGCCGCCTGCTGGAGCAGGTCCCGGCCTTTATCCTTGTCGCCGGCCAGCAGGGCGTGCTCGCCCAGATAGAAATCGGCCTCGCAGATCTGGTCGCGCTGGGTCTTCGCGTCGCCCGCGCGGGCGACGGTGAATACGTCGTCGGCGCCGGCCTTGCCGCGATAGAAATCGACCACCGGTCCGGGCCAAGGCTTGAGGTCGAGCTTCGCGGAGCGCCGTTCGAGTTCGGCCTTGCCGTCCTTGCCCTGGTGGGCCTGCGCCAGATAGAGCCAGAGCGGGTGATAGGCCATCTGCGGGTCGCCGTCCGCGGCGGCGGCGAGGTCGGCCTCGGCCTTGTCGAACGCGCCGAGATGGAACTCGGCCTGACCGCGCCCGTCATGCGCCCCGGCATCGCCCGGCCGGCGCCGCAGCGCCTGGTCGAAATCCTCTATCCCGCGCTGGTACTGGCCTATCGTCAGATAGATGTCGCCGCGCTCCGCGAATGCATCGGGCAGGATGTCGTTCTGGTTGCGACCTAGGTTACTGCCCCGGGCGATCACGCTGTCCAGCTCGCGGATCGCGGCCGCCCCGTCGCCCTGGCCGGAATAGACGATGCCCAGGCCGAAACGGGCCTCGGGATCGTCGGCCTCGTGCTTCAGGGCGGCGTTGAAGTCCCGGGCGGCCGCGTCCCAGTCCTGCTTCTGGGTATAGGCCAAGCCCCGTGCCGTGAGCACGTCCGCCTCGGAGTCCGCGTTCAGCGTGCCGGCTTCGATCGCCTTGTCATAGAACGTGATCGCCATGTCGGGATCGTGCCGCCGCGCCGCCTCGGCCCCGGCCTGGGCGTCTTCCAGGGCTTGGCGCTGCCGGCCGAATTCGGTGAGGTCGTAGACGGCGAGGCCGAACAGCAGCACCAGGGCGGCGCCGACCGTGCGGTAGAACCAGCGCCGTGCCGCCTTCATGTCGATGATGCCGGTCGTCATCTTCTGATGCGCGATCTCGAGCCCCATCACCAGGAAGGCGACGGCGAAGATCAGCAGCACGGCGATCGCCGATGTGCTCATTTGGGATCGCTCATGTCCGGTCGGTGGCTTGCGGCAGCATCCGGCGCAATATGCCGTCCTTCAGCACGTAGTGGTGATGAAAAGCCGCCGCGGCATGGAGCAGCAGCAGCGCATAAAGGATGACCGCCGTGGCCTGGTGGACGGCGAAGGCGGCATGGCCCAGCGGCTCGTTATGGCCGGTCACCGCCGGCAGGTCGAACAGGAAGAAGAAGTGGACCGGCTGGCTGAAGCCCCCGGCGTCGATCAGGCCCGAGATCGGCATGATGAACATCACGGCATAAAGCAGAACCTGGTCGGTCCGCGCGGCGATGCGCTTCCAGCGCGGCATGCCGTCGGGCAGGGCGGGGGCCGGGTGGATCCAGCGCCAGACCAGCCGCAATGAAGCGAGCAGCAGCACGACGGTGCCGATGGATTTATGGACGGCCAGTATTGTGTCGTGGACCGGATCGTGCTGGTCGAAACTGTCGAGCGACCAGGCGATCAGCACATTGCCGACGATCAGGACGGCGACCGTCCAGTGGAAGAGAATGGCGAGCGTGTCATAGCGCTCCGCCCGCATCACGCCGCCGCCAGGCCTCGCCTCTCGGCGCTCCTGATCCAGCCGCCGCCGACCAGCCGGTCGCCCTGATAGATGACGCAGGCCTGGCCGGGGGCGACGCCGAACTGGGCGCCGTCCAGGTCGACGACCGCCAATCCACCGGCCAGCGCCGTCACCTTGGCCGGGGCCAGCGGCGAGGCAGAGCGCAGCTTGACCTCGCCTTCGATGGTCTCGCCGGGAGCGATGGGGACCAGCCAGTTCATCTCGTCGAGATGCACCCGGTCGCGGGCCAAAGCGGCCTTGGGGCCGATCACGACCTGGTCCTCATCGGGGTTCAACGCGACGACATAGAGCGGCTCGCCGCCGGCGACACCCAGGCCGCGGCGCTGGCCGATCGTGTAGTTGACGATGCCCTGATGGTCGCCGACGGCGCGGCCCTCCAGGTCGACGATCTTGCCGGGGCGCACCGCATTGGGGCGCAGCTTGCCCACCACATCGGCATAGGAACCGTTCGGCACGAAGCAGATATCCTGGCTGTCCGGCTTGGCCGCGACCTTGAGCTCATGCTGCTCGGCCAGCCGGCGCACCTCGCTCTTGGGCAGGTGGCCCAGCGGGAAGCGCAGGAAGTCGAGCTGGTCCTGGGTGGTGGCGAACAGGAAATAGCTCTGGTCGCGCGTCGGGTCCGCGCCGCGATGCAGCTCCGCCCCATTCGGCCCGGCGACGCGCTGCGCGTAATGGCCGGTCGCCAGCGCGTCGGCGCCCAGCGTGCGGGCCATTTCCAGGAGATCGCCGAACTTGACCTTCTGGTTGCAGCGAACGCAGGGGATCGGCGTCTCGCCGCGGATATAGCTGTCGGCGAAATCGTCGATCACGCTGTCCCGGAAGCGGGATTCGTAATCCAGCACGTAATGCGCGATGCCGAGTTTGGCCGCCACCGCGCGCGCATCGGCGATGTCCGCCCCGGCGCAGCAGCTGCCGGCCTTGCCCTTCAGCGCCCCGTCGTCATAGAGACGCAGCGTCGCCCCGATCACCTCGTAGCCCTGGCCGGCCAGCAAGGCGGCCACGACCGAGCTGTCGACGCCGCCGGACATGGCGACGACGACACGGGCGCCCTGGGGCAGGTCGACGGACGCCCCGTCCATCTCAGCCCTTCTGCGCGTTGCGCGTGCCGGCGGGCAGGCGCACGGTCAGCCCGTCCAGCTCCTCGCTGACGATGATCTGGCAGCCGAGGCGGGAGGTCTTGGTCAGGCCGAAGGCGAGGTCGAGCATGTCCTCCTCGTCCTCGGTCGCCTCGGGCAGCAGGTCGTACCATTCGGCATCGACGACGACATGGCAGGTCGAGCAGGCGAGCGAGCCCTCGCACGCGCCTTCGAGGTCGATATCGTGCTTGTGCGCGATCTCGAGCAGCGACAGCCCGACCGGGGCGTCGAACTCGCGCCGCGTTCCATCGCGTTCGATAAAGGTGACCTTCGGCATTAAATCGATAACTCCTGCTAAGATAACGCTGCTTCTGCCTTGGAAGATGCGGCTTTCGTCCGGCGATACACTATCGACCAGCTTTCGACCAGATGGTCGACCTCTTCCGCGGTCGTGGCCCAGCCCAGGCTGACGCGGATTGCCTCGCGGGCCGCTGCCTCGGGAACCCCCATTGCCAGCAGCACCGGCGACGGTTCGACCGCACCGCTCGAGCAGGCCGCGCCCGAGCTCACCGCGATCCCGTCCGGGTCGAGCGCAACCAGCGCCGTTTCGGCCGTGAGGCCCGGCGATCCGAAACAGCTGGTGTGGCCGAGCCGCGGCGCAAGGGCGCCATGGACGGTCAAGTCCGGGGCCAGCTGGGTCAGGCGGGCCTCCAGGTCGTCGCGCAAAGCCTTGAGATCAGGCCCGTCGCCGGCCAGGTCGGCAGCGACCCCGAAGCCGACGATGGCGGCGACATTCTCGGTCCCGCCGCGCCGCCGCTTCTCCTGCCCGCCACCACGCAGCAGCGGGGCGATTGTGAGACCGTGGCGGATATAGAGCGCCCCGGCCCCCTGCGGCCCGCCCATCTTGTGGGCCGAGAGGGTCATGAGGTCGACGTCAAGCGCCCGGACATCGACCGGGATCCGGCCCGGCGCCTGCGCCGCGTCGCTGTGCAGCAACCCGCCATGGGCATGGACGATCCGCGCCGCCTCGGCGACCGGCTGGATGACGCCGGTCTCGTTGTTGGCGAGCATGAGCGAGACCAGGGCCGGCTCGCCGACCTCGGCCAGCGTGCGGTCGAGCGCGGCAAGGTCGATCACGCCGTTGCCGTCGACCGGAACCGCCGACATGCCGGGAAAGCCACGGACCGAGGGATGCTCGACAGCCGAAACCAGGAGGTGGGCCAGCCCACTGCCGCCAAGCGCGGTCGCATTGGCCTCGGTCGCGCCGGATGTGAAGAGGATTTCGCCGGGCTCCGCGCCGATCAGGGCGGCGACGCTCACCCGCGCCTGCTCGACCCGGGCGCGGGCCTTCTGGCCCAGCCGATGGACGGAGGAGGCATTGGTCGGACCCGCCAGCATCTCGATCATGGCGTCGCGGACAGCGGGCCTGACCGGCTGCGTCGCGTTGTAGTCTAGATATGCGGAAGGGCGCATCTGCGCGTGGGGCAGCGGCGTCTATTCCGCTGCGTCGGGAAGGTCCCGAACCGGCGTTTCCTGCAGCCGCTGCTGCTGGGCTTCCACTGCCTTCAGCCGCTCGGTCAGCTCACGGACATGCTCGTTCATCGAGCTCAGCAGGCAGGCGATCGGGTCGCTGCTCTCGCTGCACGGCGTGCCATAGGCCAGGAAGTCGGGTGCGATCTTGCCGATATCCTGCGAGGCCTTGGCCGGGATGCCGACCATCGTGGCGCCGTGCGGAACGTCGTGCAGCACGACCGCATTGGCGCCGACCCGGGCGCCGTCGCTGACGGTGATCGGGCCCAGCACATGCGCGCCGGCGCCGACAATGACGTTGTTGCCCAGCGTCGGGTGGCGCTTGACGCCGCGCTGAAGCGAGGTGCCGCCGAGCGTCACGCCCTGATAGAGGGTGACGTCGTTGCCGACCACGGCGGTCGAGCCGATGACCACGCCCATGCCGTGATCGATGAACAGGCGCTCGCCGATCTCGGCGGTCGGGTGGATTTCGATGCCGGTCAGGAACCGCGCCAGCTGCGACACCCAGCGGGCGGCGACAGGCAGATTCCGCCTGGCCAGGACGTGCGCCGCGCGGTGCATCACGACCGCGTGCAGCCCCGGATAGCAGAGCGCAACCTCAAGGCGCGAGCCGGCGGCCGGATCGCGCGCGATGATGCTGTCTACGTGATCCAGAAAATGCTTGAACACCACGTGGCCTACTATGATATGTTTGCGGCCCGCCGCAATTTCCTAACGCGATAAAGGGTTGCCCCGAATTATCGGGTGGCTTTTTACGATATGGTGGTTGATCGGGATATAGGCAAATGGATTCCGAGGGTCAAGTTTAGGCTGGTTGTGACTGTTCAGCCACCGTCGCGACTGCAGGGACATTTTCGGCGCTGAGACCGGCGCTCCGGCACATCGAGCAGACTATAAAAACATGCCTGAAGTTACGATTAACGGTCCGGCGGGCCGCCTTGAGGGACGCTACACCCACAACAAGTCGCCCGACGCACCGATCGCTCTCGTGCTGCATCCCCATCCCCAGCATGGCGGCACGATGAACAATCGGGTCGTCTATACGCTGTTCCAGTCCTTCGTCGCCGCCGGCTTCTCGACTTTGCGGATCAATTTCCGCGGCGTCGGGCGCAGCCAGGGCAAGTACGACCGGGGCGAGGGCGAGATGAACGACGCGGCGTCGGCGGTCGACTGGCTGCAGACCTATAACCCGCAGGCCAGCGCGATCTGGATCGCCGGCTTCTCCTTCGGCGCCTGGATCGGCATGCAACTCCTGATGCGGCGGCCGGAATTCGACGGCTTCGTCGTCGTCTCGCCGCCGGCCAACCTCTACGACTTCACCTTCCTGGCGCCGTGCCCGTCCTCAGGGCTCATCATCCAGGGCGACAAGGACGACCTGGTCAGCGAGCCGGCGGTGGCCAAGCTGGCGGAGAAGATCTCCAAGCAGCGCGGGCTCGCGATCGACTATCGCGTCGTGCCCGGCGCCAACCATTTCTTCGCCGACCAGCAGGACATCGTCGCCGGGCACATCACCGGCTATCTGAAGAAATCCCTGGCCGAGCGCGCGGCGGCGGCCCAATAGCCTAGGCGAAGGCCCGCTGCCGCCGGTCGGTATGGCGGGCAAGCAGGAAGACCAGGAAGCCGGCGGCCGACAGCAGCGCGCCGATCGGCCCGGTCGAGGTCCAGCCATAGCCGGCGGCGATCGACACGCCGCCCAGCCAGGCGCCCAGCGCGTTGGCGGTGTTGAAGGCGCTGTGGTTCAGCGCCGCCGCCAGCGCCTGCGCGTCCTCGGCGACATCCATCAGCCGCGTTTGCAGCGCCGGGCCGATCCCCAGCCCGGCGAAGCCCATCATGAACAGGTTGACCGTCACCGCCGGCAGCGAATGGGCGGTCAGCGCCAGCAGCCCGAGCACGACCATGTTGAGGATCAGCAGCCGGCCGACAGCCCGCATCACGCCCTGGTCGGCCAGCCAGCCGCCGAACAGGCTGCCGGCGATCATGCCGGTGCCGATCACCGCGAGCAGCACCGGCACCGCCGCCTCGGTCGTGCCGGTCACGTTGGTCAGCATCGGCGTGATGTAGCTGTAGACCGCGAACAGCCCGCCGAAGCCGATGGCGGCAATGCCCAGCGTCAGCCAGACCTGCGGCCTTCTCAGCGCGCCGAGTTCGGTCAGCGGGCTTGCCCCCTCAGGCGCCGGCATCGGCCGCAGCGACAGGCGGCAGAGCAGGGCCGTCAGCACGCCCAGCGCCGCGACCACGCCGAAGGCCGCGCGCCAGCCGGCGATCTGTCCGATCCAGGTGGCGAAGGGAACACCCAGGACGTTGGCGGTGCTGAGGCCCAGCATCATCCGCGCGACCGCCTGCGCCCGCTTGTTGGGCGGCACCAGCGATGCCGCGACCAGCGAGGCGATGCCGAAATAGGCGCCGTGCGGCAGACCGGCCAGGAACCGCGCCGCGACGATCGATCCATAGTCGAAGGCCGCCGCGCTCGCCAGGTTGCCCAGCGCAAAGACCAGCATCAGCCCGATCAGCATGGCGCGGCGCGACATCTTGGCGAAGGCGGCGGCGATCACCGGCGCGCCGACGACCACGCCCAGCGCATAGGCGCTGATCATGTGCCCGGCCATCGGGATGGAGATATCGATGTCGCGGGCGACATTGGGCAGCAGCCCCATTGAGGCGAACTCGCCGGTGCCCAGCGCGAATCCGCCGACCGCGAGCGACAATTCCGCCATGGCAGCGCCGAACGGCGGTGACTGGGCCTCATTACGCTGGGACATGCAACGCACCTCGTCGCAGCCGGGGCGTACGGCAGCCGCCGGCAATCGCCCGGCTGTGCCGTCTTCGCCCCTAAGTCTGCTTGTTGATTGCTGAATCGGACCGGCGCGTGGCCGGCTCCTCTGTCAATATCGGGATGCGAGGCCGAACTTGGCAGACGCGAAATGCCGCAGCCTACTCGCCGATCACCACCGGTTCGCCGGAGACCTGCGTCCGCGGCACGTGCAGGAACAGCACCGCCGGGACGATCAGCAGGCACAGCACCGACAGGATCATGAAGACGTTGATATAGGCGATCATCGTCGCCTGGAGCGTCAGGTTGGCGTTCAGCGCCGCCAGCGCCGCCGTGCCGGACAGGCCCGGCATCCCCGGCATGCCGCCGCCGAACGGCGTCATATGCTCGGCCAGATAGCCGTGATTGACCTGGGCCGAGCGCACCAGGATCGCCGAGGTGATCGAGATGCCGGCCGCGCTGCCGATGTTGCGCATCAGGTTGTAGAAGCCGCTGGCCTCGGTCCTGAGGTCATCGTCCAGGGTGGTGAAGGCATTGGTCGTCAGCGGCACGTTGATGAAGCCGATGGACGAACCTTGCAGCAGGCCGAGCAGGATGATGTCGCGCGCGCTGACATCCAGCGACCAGCCCGACATCAGATAGAGCGAGAGCGCCGACAGAACCAGGCCCAGGCCGATCAGCAGCCGGGGTCCGGTGATGTGCGACACCCGTCCGACCAGCAGGATGGCTGCGATGGTGCCCATGCCGCGCGGCGCCATCACCAGGCCGGCGGTCAGCACCGGATAGTTGAGCTCACCCTGCAGCATCTGCGGGGTCAGCGCCATCGAGCCGTAATAGACCAGCATGATCAGCGTCATGATCGCGTTGGACAGCACGAAGGTGCGGTCCTTGAACAGGCGCACGTCGAAGAACGGCCGCCGCGTCGTCGTGCTGTGGGCGACGAACATATAGAGGCCGAATACCATCAGCGCCGCCTCGATCATGATTTCGGGCGATTGCAGCCAGCCCTTCTGCTCGCCGCGGTCGAGCGCCAGCTGGAAGCAGGCGACGGCGAGGCTGAGGAAGGCGAAGCCCATCCAGTCCAGCTTGCGGCCGAAGGCGCGATCGGTCTCTGGCATGAACGCGAGCGCGCCCAGGATCGCCAGGATGCCCAAGGGCACGTTGATGTAGAAGCACCAGCGCCAGGAGAGCTGGTCGGTCAGATAGCCGCCGACGATCGGCCCCAGGATCGGCCCGACCATGACGCCCATGCTGAACATGCCCATGGCGCGCCCGACCTCGCTGCGCGGATAGGTGTCGAGCAACGTGGCCTGGGCCAGCGGCACCAGCGCCGCGCCGAACACGCCCTGGGCCAGCCGGAACAGCACCATCTCGGGCAGGGTGGTGGCGATGCCGCACAGCATCGAGGCGACGGTGAACCCCGCCAGCGCATAGGTGAACAGCCGCGTGCGGCCGAGTTGGGACGCCAGCCAGCCGGTGATCGGCGTCGAGATCGCCGCCGCGACGAGATAGGAGGTCAGCACCCACGCGATCTGGTCCTGGGTTGCGCCCAAACTGCCCTGCATATGGGGCAGGGCGACATTGGCGATGGTGGTATCCAGCACCTGCATGATGGTGGCGCCCATCACGACGATGGAGATCATCGCCTTGTTCGGCTGACCCGCCGCGGTGCGGGCTCGTGTTGCAGGGGGCATGGACGGTGCCGGTGTTGCTAGGAAACTGACGCAACGGGCGCTGGCCCGCCGTTGTTTCTTAACAGATGGATAGCTAGCTGATGATTAGCAAGCTATCGGGATATTGCGGTGCAAAATATTTCCGCAGGGCTGGTATGCTCCAGCCTTATTGGTCCTATCCTCTCAGCGCGTCGGACAGACGATCTTTCAGCTTCGTGGCGACCTTTCGGCGATCGGTCGCCGGCAACGTTCCCAGTTTATCGGCGTCGGCGGCGTCGATCGTAGCCACCTTCGCTGTTCGAACAATCGAAGATACCGGCAAACCGCAGGCAGCGGGATCCGAGATTTCCACGTCGCCCGACCAACCACGGTTTTCGGCGCTTGTTATCATCAGGACCCAGAGCAGGCCGGTCGCGGTATCGCGCGCCTCGGCCGAGATCACCAACGCGGGCCGGCGCTGCCGGACCGGTCGGTCGGTATAGGGAAATGGGACTTTGACGATGGTCCAAACGTCAAAGATCGGCATAGGCCTTCGTATCCGCGGGCGAATCCCACTCACTGAAAGTATGGAAGGGATCGTCCACCGGCTCGTGCGATGCTTTGGCCAGCAGGACGCGATCACCGTCTATGACGTAGGCCAGCTCGTCGCCGGCCTTCAAATGCAGGGCTGTGCGAACCGCTTGCGGAATTGTCGTCTGAGCTTTGCTGGTAAGCCTGCTTGTGATCATCGCTGACTATCCGAGTAAGGAATATCCTTACTTTAGCTTGATCTTGGGGGACTTCAAGCCAGGCCGCCTACTCCCCCGCCGCCTTCAGCACCTCTGCCACGTGGCCATTCACCTTCACCTTGTTCCAGACGCGCTTGATCAGCCCGTCGGCGCCGATCAGGAAGGTGGTGCGCTCGATGCCCATGTACTTGCGGCCGTACATGCTCTTTTCCTTCCACACGCCGTAATCCTCGCAGACATGGCGGTGCTCGTCGGAGGCAAGGGTGAAGGGAAGCTCGTACTTCTTCTTGAACTTGTCATGCTTCGCGACCGAATCCTTGGAGATGCCGATCACCTTGGTCTTGGCGCCGCGGAAGCTGGCCTCGGCGTCGCGGAAGCCGCAGGCCTCGGTGGTGCAGCCCGGCGTGTCGTCCTTGGGGTAGAAATAGAGCACCACCGGCGCGCCGCGCAGCTCGGAGAGCTTGAGCTTGCCGCCGCCGTCGGTCACGGCGGTGAAATCCGGGGCCTTCTTGCCTTCCTCGACACTCATGTCCCGCTCCTCGATGACCAGCCGGCGGCGCGCGCCGGCGTTTCCACGATCCGTTCGTATATAGCACGCGCGGCCT
>CAZNNJ010000115.1:0-7779 GCA_964574305.1 uncultured Rhodospirillales bacterium
GATCATGCCATCCGGACTGATCACGAAACCGGACGCGGTTGCTCCGTGCGTGCCGATCTCGAAATTCTGACCGTTCGCTGAATCGGTCGTCAGCCAGGGGACGATGTGCCCGTCGGGCAACCGCACGAAGCAGATGATCCGTTTTTTTTCGACTACCAGCGTCTTGATGAAAACCGGCAGGCCGGAGATAGGGTCGTAGGCACGCCAGCCGAGCGTGATATGAACGACACTGTCTCTATACCGGCGCGAAATGTCCTGGGCTGTAAGCGTTGGATCGTGGGCGGGTGGATTGGAAAACGAAGCCACAATCTTCGAGGTGTTATCCGTCTTATGCAGCAGGTACGCCCCGCCCGCCGCGCCGGCCAGCAGGACGGCCGCAGCGGAAATAGCGAGATACCGCCGCATCGTATTCATCTCGCGCGAAAAGCTGGTGACGCTGATGAAACGCTTTAGGTCGCCGGTAGACGACGTATCCATGACTTTGGCGGCCATCGCCGTCGCAGGAACATCGATGACCTGCCGCGTCGCCATCACGCGCAGAGGGTTCTTCGGCTCGAATGCGCGCGTGCGATCCAGATGTCTGGACGGCCGGGGATCAAGCTCGAAGTCGAGGGAGGCGCTGTGGCCAATATCGATCATATCCCCGGGCAGCAACTCTACCGTACCTTTGACCGGATTGCCGTTCAAACGTGTTCCATTGATGGAACCAAGATCTGTGAGTGTGAAGGCGGGCGGATTTGCCAGATTCCAGCGGACAATGGCATGATTGCGACCCACCGTGTCGTCGCGTTCCGGGTCGAGCGCAAGTAATGAGGCGGGATCGCGCCCGATCGTGATCGCCCGCGCGCCGCTCGGACCGGCCTCACCGGCAAGGCTTCCGCCCTCGTCGAGTTCATAGCGATCGACCCGCCCAGAATTGGTCCCGGTAAGATGGCGGAAAACAACGGCCTTCTTCATTTCAATACCCCTAACACGCATTGAAGGGCGGAGAATTGACACTCGGAGATGCGGGATCGACCGAAATCGAATTCCGCGGCCCCTCCCCTCAATCTTCCTTGGACCAAACCTGCGCAATTTTGCCACAATTGTCCTTAGGGTCACCTTATTTTTCACTGAGGAAACGCATAAAAATGCAATTGTCCCCCGACCGGTTGACCGGGCTCCTGGCCCTGCATCGGAAGCGCCACGGCCAAGCGGACAAGGCGAAACACCGCGACCTCGCAACGCCCCAATCCCTTGGTGAGGGCCGGGGGAACCTTTGAGAAGGCGATCGAGGCGGGGCTGATCGAATAGTAGCCGAGGATGGTCTTAGGCGCGCGGCTGCATCCACCCCGACGAAGGTCTTCGAGCCGCCGCCCTCATGATTCTGGCGGGCGTGCCTGCGCAAATAGTAGTTCAGCTCCGGCGAGCCGCAATCAAACGCCTTGCGGTCGCGGTCGCATCCGATGGCTCCTCACGCCAGTCAGGTAATCTGCCGGTCACGAGCTTTAGCCGGTTCGACCCCAAGATATTCGTTACAGCGCTTACCAAGCTGAGCGCGAAACAAGGGATCGAGGTAACCAGCATGGAAAAGGCCTGGCCGGGGGACGGAAAGCTCACAACCCATATTTTCAAGAGCGTCGGAAATCCCGCTCAATTCGTGACGCTCGAAATGCAGCATGCCGGTGTCGTGCTGCCCGACGCTCAGCGCAAGATGCTGGCCGATCACGAAGCAAGGCCGTTTGCCGGGCAGCACCATCGCTATCCAACCAATCACAATTGTATGGCAGTGGAACCTGCGCTTCACCCAAGTAGCCGTACGATCGCCACTCCGATCAGGACACCGACAACCAGACTGCCGCCAGCTGCGCCGAGCACCCAGTAGAACTGCCTATCGGCGGTGCGGACCGAGGCAAACGACGCCGTCAGCATCCGTGTGATCTCGTCAAATTTTGAACGAGCCCGGTCGAGCGCTTCGTGATCGGCCTGGCGTGCGGTTTGGCTGGCGGCGGCGACGTGCTCCGCCCAGTTCTGGGCGGTCATGCGCAGCGCGGGAGCCTCGGCGAGCTCTTTGTTGGTCTTCAGGATCGCATTGAGCGCCTTGCCCATCTGGCCGAGCGTTTGGGAATAATCCGGGATATCGATCGACGCGTGCTCGGCTGAAAGACCGGCAACGGCGCGCCGCATCAGGGTGATCTCCTGACGGAGCTCCTCGAATGCGACGGCCGCTTCGTCGACGGGGGCGGCGTCTTCGGATGTATCGCTCATCGTTTCTTCCTCCTTACAGGCCGATCCCAAGGCCGATTCCCAGATAGCGCATCAGTTGACGGCCGATGCCGGTATCCATCTGCATTTCAATGCCGAGCTGCCGCGTGCGATTGCGCAGAACGGATTCCAATTGCGGATCGCGGTGCAGCCCCTGGGCCATTGCGCTCATGCGGTCGGCGATACGTTGCGCGCTGCCGTGGTCACCGCTGTCGGCGAAGCTCATGCGTTGCTGGTCAAGGCCGCGCCAGCGCGAGATAAATTGGTCGGCGCGCTTGGCCGGGTCCTGTCGGATCTCGGTTTCGAGCCGCATGGCGCGAATGGTGCGCTGCGTGCGGCCCTCGGTAGCCTCGCGCACCAGACCGGGATTTTCGGCGAAGGCGCTGGCGAGATCGCGTGCGGTGTCGGGCCGGATTTGATCCAGCCGGCCCGCGGCTTTGCCCAGGGCACTCTTCTGGTGCGGCAGCACCGGCAGACCGCGCTCCTGCATCCGATCGATATCGGCGACTGCCCGCGCATAGCGCTGAACCGCGGACCCAAGCTGCGGCGGCTCGGTCGTCACCGCCTGCTCCACGGCGAGCGCGGGTTTAGGCTTAAAGCCTGCAAAGATCGACCGCGCCGGCGCCGGTCGTTCAGGAACGAGGTCGCGACTTATATCGCGCTCATAGTCTGAGGCCATATCCTTGGCGCGCTCGCGCGACAGGACACGGCCGAGACGCCGCTGGTCGGCGAAGTCGTCCCGTCCGTAATGCAGATCGACCGAACTGCGGTGGCGCGAGAGCGCTACATAGGTGGCATGGCGGTCCAGACCCGGACTGGCGAGCACATGGGTACGGTCGATCGTGACGCCCTGCGCCTTGTGCATGGTGGCGGCATAGCCGTGCTCGAGGTGGTTGTAATCCTTGAACGCCACCGTCACCGGTGCGCCGCTGTCGAGGCGCGCCGTCATGGCGGTGGGGGATATCTCTTCCACGCGTTCCAGCGTTCCGTTCTTGATGCCCAGGCCGCGCTCGTTCCTGAGGAACATGACCCGGTCGCCGGGGGCGAAGTCGCGGACGCCGCGCTCGGTTTTGACCGACACGTCCTCACCGAGTTCGCCCAGCGCCTTGAGCCTGGCGCGGGCCTGGCCATTGAGGTCTCGCACGTCGTCGTTGGTGTGGGCCAGGATGAGCCGCGACCGGTCCGGTTCGGCCAGTCGGTCGCGGTCCCAGCGCTCGATGAGCGCGCGGCGGGCATCTTCGCGGGTCTCGGCGACATGGATGCGATCATGATTGCCGTAGGCCTCCAGCGCCTCAACCGTTCTGCCGGTCGCCAGCGCCTTGGTGGCGTCGCGCTGCCAAGATTCGAGCTGGCGGCGAATGTCGCCGATCTCGACATGCGAATGGCGCTCGGCGAGCGAGCGGAAAGCCGCGCCCGCCTCGATCGATTGCAGCTGTTCGGGATCGCCAACCAGCAGGACTTTGGCGCCGCGCCTCTCGGCTTCGCTGAGCACATGCTCAAGCTGGCGCGTGCCGATCATTCCGGCCTCGTCGATGACCAGCACATCGCGCGGACCGAGCAGATCATGGTCCTTGCTCCAGGCATATTCCAGCGACGCGATCGTGCGCGAGGGAATACCCGATCCTGCTTCCAGGTTTTCGGCGGCGATGCCTGAAAGCGCCAGCCCCTGCACCGAATAGCCCGTCTCCTGAAAGGCATCGGCGGCGACACCCAGCATCGCCGACTTGCCCGTCCCGGCATAGCCGACGACGATGCCGAGATCGCTCCTCCCGGTCACATGCTCGAACGCCGACCGCTGCTCCTCGGACAGCACCAGCCCACGCGCCGCCGCGCGTTCGACCGCCCGTTGGCGGGCGGCCTCCGGCACCGTGTGTGCAGCCCGCAAGACAAGCCGTTCGCCGGCTTGGTGAAGCCGCTCCTCCACTTGCAGCATCTGCCGGGTGGTGAAGCGTTCCTCGCCGCGTCCGTCGCGGCCGAGCGCAACGCGCTCCGGCGCGGCTTCCACCGCCGACAGGACCGCATTGAATTGCTCGATCCCATCCGAATGGCGGTGCACGAATATCGCCAGATCGCGCTTGGTGAAGGTCGCCTGCTGGCGGGTGATCGCATCCAGAGCGATATTGGGATCGGCGATGATGCGCGCGCCGTTCTCGCGGGCGATCTCGCGATGCTCTTCGAGCCGGTCAGCCTGCAATCCCTTGGCCGCCATGCGCGCTGCCGCCGCGCCGATTTTGTCCTGCGGTTCGAGTTCGATCCCCTGCGCTTCCAGCGAGCGATGATCGATCCGCGCAGCGATGCCGAGTTCCGCAAGCCGTTCGTTGACCTGGGCGCCCCAATCCGCGCGCCATTGCTCCAGGAGCTCGGTGCGGTTCCAGTCCCGCACCTTGGCGCCGAAACCATTCCCGTCGACGCTGCGCATGGTCAGCATGACATGGGCATGCGGGCGGGCGAGACCGTCTTCGCCGATATCCCAATGGACATTGAGATCGGCGATCATGCCGTGGTCGACGAACGTGTCTCTGACGAACTCGCGGGCGAGCTCGATGCCTTGCTCCTGTGTCAGCTCGCGCGGAATCGCAAACTCGACTTCCCGGGCAAGCTGGGCATCCTTGCGCAGTTCGCCGCCCTCGACCGCATTCCAAAGCCTCTCCCGATCAGCGAGTTCCGGCGGGGCGTTCTCCGGCAGGATGATTTCGGAATGCACGACGCCTGACTTGACGGAAAAGTCCTGATGGCGGCCGAGCCGCTGATCGTTGAGCCGCGATGCCGAGCGATAGGCGGCAGAGGCGACCGCGCTCGATCCGGCGGCCCGGCTGATCACTTTGGCGCTGAAATGATAGATGGCCATGACCAGCATCTAGCGATTCCTAGCGATTCCGCAGCGACGTCGGAACGACGTATAAGCGCGCCCTCACCAGAAAGATTCCGGTGCGGGATCGTGCCGTCCCATGCCGTCCTGCTCACCCCGAAGCCTTCGGCGGAGCTCGCCGCTATCATGGCGCATCGACGACAACGGAGCCTCAAAGTGCGCAAACCCCGTGATTACGATGCCGAGCTGAAGGCGCTCACCGACAAGGCCAAAGCGCTCAAGGAGGACAAGCTGCGCCGCCTCGGCGAGTTGGTCGTCGCCACCGGCGCCGACGCATTGCCGATGGAAACCCTGGCCGGCGCGCTGCTCGCCGCGAAGGCCGCGACCGACATGGTGCAGATCACCGGTTGGCGCACCCGTGGTGAGGCGATGTTTTCTGGAAGCGCACGTGGGACTAGGCCAACAACTGGAAGCGCTCCGGCGCGCGAGCGAACGGACGACAGTGGCAAGGCATCGGCTTGAAAACGCCATCGCCCGGCACGATACCCGCGACTGGGTCGTGAAGCGCCGCGAACGGACCCGTCATCTGATCGAGCTTGGCGGGCTCGTCGTCAAAGCCGGGCTGGTCGAGCTTGCCGACGACGATCGCGCGCTGCTCTACGGCGCGTTCC
The DNA here is from genome assembly GCA_964574305.1 of uncultured Rhodospirillales bacterium. Taxonomy (GTDB): domain Bacteria; phylum Pseudomonadota; class Alphaproteobacteria; order BOG-932; family Roseiterribacteraceae; genus BOG-932. Next base: position 5,725 of record CAZNNJ010000115.1, read on the forward strand.
TTGAACTCGCCGATTTGCTCCAGGGCGAGGAGCAGAAGCAGCGCGCGATATTGTGGCGGCGACGGGGAAGCCGGACATTCAGGGATGAGGCCGAGGCGCGGAACGCCGGGTAGTGGCGTGGCTGTGCGGATCATCGTCCGGACGCAATCAACCAGGTTTCGGGCGGTGGTTGAGCGGGCGTTGTCCTCGGAAATCCGAAACGACTGAATTGGGACAATGCGGAGCGGCGGAACGGGACAGCGATATGCAAGCGGACGTTCAAGTTTCCAGTGGGAATCGTCTCAGGTTGACCCAAGCGGTCGTTCCCTCGGGTGCGTTGTGGTGTGTCTCGATCCCCCAGGGCCATCAGCCCCCTGAGGTTCAACGGTTTTTCATCTGGTCGAGCAGTGCACGCGCCGCCGGAAGCTGAGTTTTATAAAAGGTTGCGTTGGCGCTATCGCCGCCCGCCTGCGTGGTCGCATAGGCGACCTGGATCTGCTCGACGGCCTCTTTCGCGATGGCCGGATTGCTTTGTCGCTTGGCCAAAAGCATCAAGGCGACGCCCTGATTGCCGGTGCTGACCGCCCAGCCGAGCGGCAGGCTCTCGCGCGTGCGCACCTTCAACGCCTCGCGATAGGCCGCAACGGCTGCTTCCAGCTGCCCTGTTCCCGCCTCGCGCGCTCCCAGCAATCTGAGAGCGTTGCCGAGATTGTTCTGCGTGTCGGCCCAGTCGACCGGCGCTCGGTCGCGGGTGTTCTCCTTCAAAGCATCGCTGAAGGCTGTTACGGCCGCCTGAAGCTGCGTCGTCCCCGTTTCGCGCTCGCCGAGCGCTTTCAGCGCCAGCCCGAGATTGTTCTGGGTCTCGGCCCAATAGAGCGGCACACGCTCGCGCGTATCTTCCTTGAGCGCCTCCGAAAAGGCGCCGACCGCCGCCTCGAGTCGTGCCGTCCCGGTTTCCCGCTCACCAAGCGCCTGTAACGCAATTCCGAGGTTGTTCTGCGTGTCCGCCCAGTCTAGCGGCACGCGGTCGCGCGTATATTCCTTGAGGGCATCGGTAAAGGCCTCGACCGACTGCTCCAATCGCGCCGTTCCGGTTTCCCGTTCCCCCCAGGCCTCGAGAGCAAGCCCGAGATTGTTTTTGGTCATAGCCCAGTCCAAGGGCACGCGATCGCGCGTGCGGACGGTCAGCGCCTCCTCGAATGCCGCGACGGACTCCTGAAGGCGCCTTACGCCGGTCTCACGCTCCCCCAGCTTTCGCAGCAGATAGCCGAGATTGTTCTGAGTCGCGGCCCAGGCGAGCGGCGACCGCTCCTTGGTGCGGACCTTCAGCGCCTCGTTATAGGCGAGCACGGCACCGTCCAGCTGGTGGGTGTCGTCCGCCCGCTCGCCGAGCCGCAATTGCGCATTGCCGAGGCTGTTCTCCGCGGCCGCCCACTCCAGAGGAGACTCCTCCTGGGTGCGCACGCCGAGCGTGTCCATGTAGGCATCCACGGCGGCTTCCAGGTGCCTGGTGTCGCTTTCCCGCTCCCCCAGCCGCTCGAAGGTGCTGCCAAGGTTGTTCTTCGTCGTCGCCCAGTCTTTCGGCGCGCGATCATGCGTGCGCACCTCGAGTGCCCGCGTGAAGGCCGTGGCGGCAGATTCTAGATGAGCGGTGCCGCTCTCCCGCTCCCCAAGCTCGAGGAAGGCGCTGCCGAGGCCGTCCTGCATGGCGCCCCATGCGTCCGGCTCGCTATCGCGCGAGACGAGAGACAGGGAGGAGCTGTATTTTTGTATGGCCTCGGCGAGCGCGTCGTTGTCGCCGAAATTCTTGCCTTGGGAATAAAGCGACGACGCGGCGTCCAGAAGATATTCGCGTGCGGCCCGCGGCTCTCCCGCCATCAGCTGGGCTGCTTTGTCGTAGAATCCAGCAGCTTCCCGGTAGCGCAATTGCAGGCGTGCGACCCGTCCGCGCTCGGTCAGAAGCGCCGCGCGCGCTCTTTTATCGCCAGCGCTGGCGATTTCCGTTTGCGCCAGCGCGTCATCGAGAACCTCCGTCGCTTCGGGGATCTTCAACGCGTTGATCTTCGACTGCGCCTC
>CAZNNJ010000115.1:7789-11061 GCA_964574305.1 uncultured Rhodospirillales bacterium
GGGGCCCAGACATTTTGAGCTCAAGACGTAGAAGCGCACGAGCCCGTATAACGCGCAATTGAGAACACCGGTGGCCAGCAGAGCCGCCGCCGGGATGGGCGCCTCACTGTAAGCATCCGGTTTCCAGGTGTGCATCGGAGCCAAGCCGGCCTTGGTGCCATATCCCAACAGATTAAGAATTAAGGCCAGCCGCATGGTGGGCCGGTAAAACTGAGGGGATGTGCCGTTGGCCGTTTCAGGTCGTCGACGTGCTCAGTCACAAAGCCCTGCAGCACCTGCCGCGGTATAGTATCGATATCAGGGATGACCGGACGCAGGATATTTCGCTCTTCCGCCACGGCCTGATCCTCGGCAGCAGCGGTAGGTGCTGCTTCGAGCTTGTCCTGCGCGTGCGTCAGTTGCTTGACCGCTTCGTCGACCTCCGACTTCAATGCGGTTTGTTCAGCCTTGAGCTCGTGCTGCTCCGTTTGCAGCGCGTGTTGGGAATGCCAGAGATAGGCGCCCGCAGGTGCCAGGATCACAAGGGGGGCCGCGGTGAGCCAGGCGAGGCGGCGGCGCGACCGATTGAGCTTGTCGATTTCGACGCGGAGCTTGCGGATTTCCGGCTCGAGATCGTCGGGGTGACGACACGGCACATAGAGATGCTCGCCGGTCGCGATCTGCAAGCGATAAGCCTGCTGGAGAATGGCGAGCTCTGGCGGCTCCGGCTTGTGCGGATCGTACGGGAAGGTCTCGTCCAGCAATATTGTGAATAGGCGCTTCTTGAGCTTGCGGGCGATGACGGCCTCTAGCTGCGTGAAGCTTCGCCGCGGCCCACCCTTCATCGGGGTCTTGGGTTCGGCGCCGTAGCAGCGGCCGATGATGTGGACCACCGCGTCGCATTCGCTGATCCGCTTGGTCAGCATCTCCACGATCGTATTGTCGTCCGGCGCGAAATGCTCCTGCACGACCGGCATCCAGCCCATATCGAGCAGCCAGCCCTTAACCTGGCTGCGGAAAGTCCTGAGGTCGGCGCTCGTTGCGCTGATGAAGATCTTGACTGCGGATGCCATCTGCTGACCGGTCCTGAAGCCCTGTCGCCGGGCTAAGGCACGGCGCATCCGGGCTATAATATTACAGTTTGTGCCGCCCGCAGCCCAGGAATTCCGGGCTCACCACAATTACCGAAGAATTCATTAAGATTTTATCATAGAGATATTCCACAGCCGTGTTAATAGGTTTGAACAGATAATCCTTGCCGTGCGCGCCAGAATTGCAAAGGCAATATTTCGACCGCGCGCAAAGATGTCGGACCTGGAGTAGGAGAGGGAACCGTGACCACCTTTAGCTGGCGCAAAGGTGTCGATGGCGATTGGGCTACGGCCGCCGATTGGGTCGGTGGCGTGCCAAACGGAGCGTCTGCGGCCGTTACGATAGCGGCGTTGGGCTCCTATACCGTAGGCATCGGCTATACGGAGGGCTTCGTCATTGCATCGCTGGCGATGAATGATGCCCAGGCGGTCCTGTCGGTCGCCGGAACCCTGACACTGAACAATGGCTTCAACCTGTCCGCTGGCACGATCAGCGGTAGCGGGACTCTCTTCGTCACCGGCGGAACGATACAGGCCGGCGCCGGCGCGAGCCTGTCGATCGCGAACCTGGTCATTAAGGGCCAAGGCGCAACACTGGGTTCTAACCTGACGGATGCCGGCGCCGTTCGGCTGTCGGCGGGAACCCTCAATCTCGCCGGCCGCAAGCTCACTGTAACCGGGACCTACTCACAAAACGCCGCCGCTACACTGAGCGGAAGCGGGACGGCGTCCTTTACAGGAAACGGCAACAGCTTCGCCGGAATGATCGCCGGCAGCGCGACTCTCACGATTGGCGGCACGAGCAGCTTCAATAACCTGACGATCGGCGGCACGGCCATAGTCACCAACCCCGGTGTCGTGAATGCGTTCGGTACAGTAACGGTGGGGGCCAAGTCGACATCGGCGGCGAACCTGGGCAACGGTGCTTCCGGCGTTCTGGTGCTTGAGAACAACTGCAATATCGGCGTCGGGGCAGCGGCCGGCTCGGTTTTCCGGAATGCCGGCATGCTGGCGAAAGTCGGGGGCTTCGGTACGAGCACGGTTTCCGTCAATCTCGTCGATAGCGGAACCGTCCTGATCGGCAGTGGAACCCTCGCCTTCACCGGACGCAGCGACAGCTTCGCCGGCGCGATCCTCGGCCCGGGCGCGCTTGCCTTCGCAGCCGGCAAGCAGGCGCTGAACGCGGGCACGACACTGGGCGTGCAATCCATATCGGTGTCCGGCAGCGATAGGCTGACGATCAATACCAGCCTGACCTATGGCAGCAGTTTGTTCGTGGCGGCCAATGCCGCACTGGCGGTCAGCGCGGCGAAGACGCTGATACTGACCGGCACATCGATCTTTTCCGGATCGCTGGCAGGCGCGGGCAGCGTCGTGCTCCAGGGTGGAAGCCAGACCGTCAATGCCGGAACGACTCTGAGCGTCGCCAACCTGTCGATGACGAACGGCGCCGCGCTGACCGTCACCGGAAACGCGACATTCTCGGGCGCTTTCAAACAGACGGCCGGCACGACATTGACGATCGCAGCGGGCGCCACCCTCTCGCTGACCGGTGGGTCGACGCTGGCCGGCACGCTTTTGGGCACCGGACTGCTCAAGGTCAGCGGCGGGACCACCAATATAACCGGCACCCTTCAGCTCGGCAGCAAGCAGCTCACCAATCTCGCCAGCGGGACGATCAATTTCGAGGGTGACACCGACCTCGTGGGCACCTCCAGCGCAACGCTCACCAACGACGGCATGCTGCTCAAGACCGGCGCGGAGACGACGAGCGCCAATGGGACGGTCTTGAAAGGACAAGGGCGCGGCGGCATCAGCAAAATCAAATGCCGCACGATCCAGACCGGAATGCTGTCGGTGGACAAAGGCACGCTCGAGTTCGATGCCGGCTTCAGCAACATGAATGCGGCCACGGGTGCGATCGCGATCTCGAAAGGGGCGGTGCTCGCCTTCGCTGGCGGCGGTTCGTCGACCGGCTCGGCCTTTGCCGCCGCGGCCGGCAGTGAGGTGGATTTCGGAGGCGGCGTATTCACGCTTGTCAAGCTGACGAAAGCCGCATCCAAGAGCTCAACCGGCCATCCGGCGACCACGGGCTCAAGTCCGGCCACATTCGGCGGCATGGTCAAGGTGCTGGGCCGCTCGCTGGAGCGCAAACACCACCACAGCCTTGACCAAGGGCACCTCCACCAACACGGCCGCCCG
>CAZNNJ010000116.1:0-9729 GCA_964574305.1 uncultured Rhodospirillales bacterium
CCACGACACAAGCCAGTTGATACGACGGGACATCGTCGCGCCGCCACAGCACGAGCCGGACAATCAGGGCGACCAGAAGGATCGGACCGAAGACGCCGAACTGCGCGGCGGCGAAGCTCAGCGCCTCCATGAGATGCAACCCGCCGCCGTCGCCCCAATGCGCGTTGGCGGCGGTATGGCCGACCGTCGCCCAGCCGTGGCCGGCGTTCCAGGCGAGGTTGGGGGCTATGATCGCCAGCACGACGACGGCCGCAAGCGCCAGATGGCGACCGGCGGCCCGCCATGGCCCGCGCGGGCCGACGATTACAAAGACCAGCAATCCCAGCAGGATATAGGCCATCGCATACTTGGCGAGGAAACCCAGTCCGAAAGCCGCGCCGAGCAGCACCGCCCAGCGCCAGCTCGGCTGTGTGTAGATCTGCCAGATCGCCAGCAGCGCCACGGCCCAGAAGAACAGCAGCGGCACGTCGGTCGAGATGACAAGGCCTGAGAAGATCACCCCCGGCAGGGTCGCGTAGACCAGGGCCGAGAAGAAGCCGACCCGCTCATTGAACAAAGCGCGGCCGATATAGGCCACCACCACGCCGGTGGCGGCATGCATCAGCGGCGCGGCCAGCCTGACGCCCCACTCGTCATTGCCGGCGACTGTGGTGGTGGCGGAGATCAGCCAGGCGATGAGCGGCGGCTTGGAGAAAAAGCCGAAAGCCAGAGGCCGCGACCAGGACAAATACTTGGCCTCGTCTGGGAGAAGGTTGAGCGGGCTGTTGCGCAGCGCCAGCACGCGGGTGATGGCGATGAACAGGTTTATCGAGATCGCCCACACCATCCAGGTGCGCGGCGGTATCTCGATCGGTTCGGTTGGTCTGGCCGGCCTGGCTTTGCGATCAGCCATCGATTTCGATGATTCTGCCGTCATGGGCCGGTTCTACGCCGGCCGGCAGGGTTTGCAAAAGATACCGGTAATCCATTGAAAAATTGAGATGAGTCAGGATCGCTTTCTCCGGCCTCACCCGCCCGATCCAGCCCAGCACCTGGTCGAGATGGGCATGGGCGATATGCGGCTCGCGGCGCACCGCCGCCACCGTCCAGATCTTGACCCCGTCGAGGGCCGCGAAAGCCTCGGCGGACAAGTCCTTGAGATCGGTGGAATAGGCGAACGACCCGATGCGCAGGCCGATGGTGCGGCAGACCGTGTGGTCCTGCTCGAACAGGGTGAAATCGAGCGTCCCGATCCTGAGGCGGTCCGGCGTCTCGCGGATCTCCAGGATCGGCTTGTCGTAATAGCCCTTGGTCGCCCCGCCGAACATGTAGGAGAAACGCCGCTGAAGCTGCTCCAGCAGCTCGGGATAGCCGTAGATCGGCAGCGGCTTGCCGCCATAGATGACGAAGGGGCGCAGATCGTCGACGCCGGCGCTGTGGTCGGCATGGACATGGGTGAAGATCACCGCGTCCAGTCTGCGGACATTCGCCGCCAGCAGTTGCTGGCGCAGGTCGGGGCCGGCATCGATCAGGACCGTGGTGTCGTCCTTCTGCACCAGGATCGAGGCGCGCAGCCGCCGGTTGCGCGGCTCGGTCGGGTCGCAGGTGCCCCACCCGCCGTCAGCCGACGGCACGCCGGTCGAGTTGCCGCAGCCCAGGATCGTGATGCGGATGGTCATTGCCGGGCCGGGACCGCCCGATCGAACAGATTGAAGAAATTCGCGGTGGTGCGCCCGGCCAGCGCTTCGTGGCTCAGCCCATGCAGGTCGGCCAGCACCGCGGCGGTATGGACGACGAAGGCCGGCTCGTTGCGCTGGCCGCGCTTGGGCGTCGGCGCCAGGAACGGCGCGTCGGTCTCGACCAGCATCCGCTCCAGCGGCACCTTGCGCGCGGTGTCGCGCAATTCCTCCGACTTCTTGAAGGTGACGATGCCGGAGAAGGAGATGTGGAAGCCGAATTCGATCGCATCTTCAGCCAGTTGCGGGCTGGAGCTGAAGCAGTGCAGCACGCCGGTGAGGCCCGTCCCCTGCCCCTCCTCGCGCAGGATCCGCATCGTGTCGTCTTCCGCGTCGCGGGTATGGACGATGAGCGGCATCTTCAGTTCCAGCGCGGCGCGGATATGGCGGCGGAAGGCCTCCTGCTGCATCGCGCGCGGGCTGTTGTCGTAATAGTAATCGAGCCCGGTCTCGCCGATGCCGACGACCTTGGGGTGCTTGGCCAGCTCGACCAGGCGGGCGGTGGTGATGTCCGCCTCCTCCTCCGCGCTGTGCGGGTGGGTGCCCAGCGAGCAGGAGATGTCGTCATGCGCCTCGGCGATCGCCGCGATCTCGTCGAAACGGTGGACGCGGGTCGAGATCGTCAGGAAATGCCCGATCCCCGCCGCGCGGGCACGGTCGATCACCGCCTGCTGCTCGGCGGCGAAATCGGGGAATTCCAGATGGCAGTGGCTGTCGACGAGCATCAGGTCTGCTCCGCCTCGACGATGCGTGGGAACAGGCCCTGTGGAGGCGGCAAAGGCGTACCGGGGACTAGGCGCCCCTTTCCCCCCTGGTAAGCCGCTTCCTTGAAGGCCGCAAAATCGCGCCTTTCAGTTGGAAGTGCCAGCTGATCCAGCAGCTTCGCCATCGTCTCAGGCATGAAGGGCTGCAGCACAATACCGATGGCGCGCAGTGTCTCGGCCAGTGCATAAAGGACTGTTCTCATCCGGGCGGGATCGGTCTTCTTCAGTGCCCACGGTGCCATAGTGTCGATATAGGCGTCAGCTCTACCGATCACTCGCCAAATTTCTCGTAGTGCCTCGTGGAACGCTTGCGCCTCCACATCGCCACCGATCTGCTGAACCAAATTGTAAGCGTGAGCTAATAGCTCGTTGTCTTCCTGCTCAATCGTGCCCGGTTGAGGGATGGCGCCGTCACAATTTTTTTGAATCAGCGACAATGTCCGCTGCGCCAGGTTGCCGATGCCATTCGCCAGGTCGGCATTGATCCGGCGGATCGCCGATGCGTGCGAGAAGTCGCCGTCGTTGCCGAACGGCACCTCGGCCATCAGCAGATAGCGGGTCTGGTCCAACCCATAGGTCTCGACCAGCTGGCTGGGCGCGATGACATTGCCCAGCGACTTGGACATTTTCTGCCCCTCGATCGTCCACCAGCCATGGGCGAAGACGCGCCTGGGCTGCTTCAGCCCGGCGGCCATCAGGAAGGCCGGCCAATAGACGGTGTGGAAGCGGATGATGTCCTTGCCGACCAGATGCAGGTCGGCCGGCCAGAAGGTCTCGTATTTCGACCCTGGCCCGGTCTCGGGATAGCCGAGCGCGGCGATGTAGTTCACCAGCGCGTCGAGCCAGACATACATCACATGCTTCTCGTCACCCGGCACCGGCACGCCCCAGGAAAAGCTGGTGCGGCTGATCGACAGGTCACGCAGGCCGCCTTTGACGAAGCTCCTGACTTCGTTGCGCCGGCTGGCGGGCGCCACCAGGTCGGGCTCGGATTCATAGAGCGCCAGCAACGCCTCGCCGTAATCCGACAGGCGGAAGAAATAGCTCGGCTCCTCCACCCAGGCGACCGGAGCGCCGGTCGGGGCCAGCTTGCCGCCGTCAGGGCCTTCGGTGAGCTCACCCTCGTCATAGAAGGCCTCGTCGCGCACCGCATACCAGCCGGAATAGGAGCCGAGATAGATCGCCTGGTTGCCCTTGGGCGTCGTCGCCCCGGCCATCGCCGTCCACAGCGCTTGCGCGGCGGCGACATTGCGCGGCTCGGTTGTGCGGATGAAGTCGTCGTTCGAGTTGTTCATCAGCCGAGTCAGGTCGCGGAAATTCTGCGACACGCGGTCGGTCAGCTCCCGCGGCGTGATGCCCTGCTGGGCGGCCGTCTGCGCCACCTTCTGCCCGTGCTCGTCGGTGCCGGTCAGGAAGAAGACCTTCTTCCCCGCCAGCCTATGGAAACGCGCCGTCACATCGGCCGCGAGCGTGGTGTAGGCGTGGCCGATATGGGGCTGATCGTTGACGTAATAGATCGGCGTGGTGACGAAGAACGTGTCTGTGCTGCTGGCGCTCATTTCAACTCCGGAGGCCGGATATGGGGTCGCTCACCGGAGCGCGGTGCTTACCGTGTTCAGTGCGGAAATCACCGTCAGTCGCCGATCGAGATTGGCGCCGTCCGACCGGGCAAAGAGGTGCGTGACCTTTTCCCATACCTCCAACAGCTGTTCAAGCCGACCAGCCCGCGCAAGCCGCTGGATCAGCTTTTTTTCCCCGTTAATCCTCTCTGGACGGTCGGTTTCGCCGCGCCCCAGTTCGCGCGCCGCCCGACCCAGCCAGTCGGTCAACAGCTCGGCGAAGGCGCGGTAGGATTCGTCGGCCGAGGGCGAGGAGAGCTTGTCGGACAGGGCATGGGCGGCAGGCCAGTCGATCGGCTCGCCGCCGGCGATGGTCAGGAACTGCGCCAGCAGTGCCAGCCCGTCATGCTTGGCGATGTCGAGCGCCCGGCCGATCGAGCCTGCCGCCACCTGTACCAGCCCGGCCCGTGTCGTCGCATCCATATCCGGATGGCGCCGGGACAGCAGCTTGTCGACGACCGCATCCTCGAGCGGCGGCAAGGTCAGCAGCCGGCAGCGCGAACGGATGGTCGGCAGCAGCGCCGAAGGCCGCTCGGTCAGCAGCAGCAGCAGCGCACCCTTGGGCGGTTCCTCCAATATCTTCAGCACCGCGTTCTGCCCGGCCCGGTTCATGCCGTCGGCCCCGTCCAGCACGACGATGCGCCACCCGCCCTCGGCCGCGGTCAGCCTGAGGAACGGCGCGATCTTGCGGACATCGTCGACCGCGATCTCTTTCTTGTAGCGGCCTTTATCCTCGTCGAACTGCCGCTCGACCGTCAGCAGATCGGCATGGCCGCTGGCGGCAACGCGTCGGAAAACCGGGTCGGCCTCGTCGATCGCCATCGTGCCGGATGGCCGGTTCGCCCCCGCGAACAGGTACCGTGCAAAGCGAAAAGCCAGAGTCGCCTTGCCGATTCCACCCTGGCCGCAGATCAGCCAGGCATGGGGCAGCCGCCCGCTTTGAAAAGCGGTCATCAGTTCGGCCTCGGCCGCCCCCTGCCCCAGCAGTTCAGGATTGGCGCGTGGCGGGAAGATTTCGCTGTCTTGAGTCTCTGCCATGGTGCGACTTTTAGCCGAGCGCGCGGCGGCGTCCAGACCGCGAATTCAAAAATCGGATTGGCGGCTCAAACGTACAGCGCCGCCATTTTCCGCCATGCCCCTGCGCGATGGGCGCGCCCGTCCCAGAAATGCAGCTGGTGATGGACGCTCTTTTCGGTAAGGAGCCGGCTCAGATAGCGATTGTTGTCGAGGAACGGGTCGTCCTTGCCGATCGTGAGCACGATGTCGAGCCGGCGCAGCTTTTCCAGCCGCCACGGGCAGTCCAGGCCGGGCAGGAAATGCGTCGGGGTGTGGAAATAAATGTCGTCGTCGTAGTAACCGTCGAACAGGTCGCTGAAGCTTTCGATCTTCATCGTCAGGTCGTAGCGGCCGGAGAAGGCGGCGAGCTTGCGGAAGAGATGCGGATGCCGCAGCACGAGACTCACGGCTTGGAATGCGCCGAGACTGCACCCCAGCACGATCGTGCAATCGTGGGGATTGGCCCAGGCCATCAGCGGCAGCACCTCGCCCAGGATATAGTCCTCGTAGGCGGCGTGCCGGCGGATGCGGTCGGCCGGATGGCGGCCCCTGTCATAGAAGGTTTCCCGCGCCAGCCCCTCGATGCAGTAAAGCTGCAACTGCCCGGCATTGACCTTATCGGCGAGGCTGGCGACGACGTTGAGCTCCTCATACTCCCAGAAACGCCCGTCCCGCGTCGGGAACATCAGCACCTTCGCGCCGGCATGGCCGAAAATCAGGAGCTCCATGTCTCTATGAAGCCGCGGACTGTACCAGCGCCGATAGTCTCTCTTCATGTCCGAAGAACCGCCCGATCTTCTCCGCGAGTCGTGCATGCTGCGGTGCGGCATCAGGATAATCGACGTGGCCTGCGTCCAAGATTACGGTTTCATTATGGTTTGATGTCGCAAGCGCGTTGGCGACGGAAAACTGGCACGGCGGCGCAACCGCCGGATCGAAGCGGGCGACAGCGATGAGCATGGGTATTTTGATCCGCGTGGCAGCGGTCGCCGAATCGAAGAGGCTGAGGGTTTTGAGCAGGTCCCTATGCGTCTTGCGATACTCCTGGACCGCGTGGGCGCTGCCGATCGTGGGCAAGGACATCCAGAGCGGCATGTTGCCGAAGGTCGGCACCTCCAGATAGCCGCGATCGATGCGCGTGTCGAACGCCATCGCCAGCGCGCCGATACCGCCGCCGAAGCTGATGCCGCTATAACCGATCCGCCCGTCGAGCCCGGGATAGAGCTGGGTCAGGACGGAAACCGCCAGCCACAAATCCTCGACGCAGCCGCCCAGTATATAACGCTCCGGCGTCTCGATACCGGTCAGCACATGCCCCGAGGAATCGTTGGGAATCGGCGGACGGCTGCTGCGCGACAGCCCGCGAAAACAGGGAAACAGCACCGCCGTCTCTGTCACCGGGATGTCGAAATCCGGCTGGTCGCGCCCGCCATAGCCGTGGCCGACGACAAGGCCGCGCCTGACGGTCCCCTCTCGCGGCAGCAGCAGCCAGCCGCCGATCGGAAATTCATCGGTCGATGAGTAGACGATATCGTGGACGCGCAAGCCTGGGTGGCTGGACTTGCTTTTGCTGAGTTTCGGCCGCGGATTCACGCCAAGGGCGCGGGCATAGCGGGCGCGCCAGAAATCATCGAAGCCGGGCGGCACCGGTGGCGGCCTTACCGCGCGCAGCCCATCGAGCCCGAGGCCGTAAGTGGGATCGAAATCATAAGGATGGTCGGTCGGGATACTCATGGATGACCCTGTCGGATTCGCGCGGACCGACAATAGGCCAAGCGGAGAGCAAAGCTCACTTCCGGATTTGCGACTCCACCTAATCCGCCGCCGCGTGCCCGCCGCCGCCGACCGCGCGGTGGGTCAGCCAGACCAAAGGCAGCACCCCGAAACAGAGCCAGCCGGAGACCCAGAAGAAATCGAGCGAGGATAGCATATAAGCCTGGTTGACGAGATTGCGTCCCAGCACACCGAGGCTCTGCGCCATCGAAAGCCCGTCATGCTGGAGATTGGCCAGTGCGCGCATCAGGGTCGGGTCGTTGAAGCCTGAGCTATCTGACAGGCGCGACTGATGCACCGCCTCCCGCCGGTCCCAGATCACCGTGGTCAGTGAGGCGGCGAAGCCGCCGGCGGTGATGCGGGCGAAGTTGCTGAGGCCGGAGGCGGCCGGAATCCGGTGCGGCTCGATCCCGGCCAGCAGGATCGTCAGCATCGACACGAAGAACACGCTCATCGCGATACCCTGCACCACCAGCGGGACCATCAGCGTCAGGAAACTCGAATCCGGCGTGTAGTTGGCCCGCATCAGATAGGAGATGGCGAAGGCGACGAAGGAGATGGTCGCCGTCCAGCGCGCGTCGACCCTCGACATCACCCGCGCGGCGATCGGCGACAGGATCACCGCCGATATGCCGGCCGGCGCCGCCACCAGCCCAGCCCAGGTCGCGGTATAGTTGAGCTGCGTCTGCAGCCACAGCGGCAGCAGCACCAGATTGCCGAACAGCAGCGCGTAACCCAGGCAGAAGGCCAGCGTGCCGATCGCGAAATTGCGCGACTTGAAGAAGCTCAGATCGACGATCGGGTTGGGGTCGGTCAGCTCCCAGATCAGCCAGGCGGCGAAGCCCACGACCGTAACGACGCCCAAGGTCGTGATCATCGGCGAGGCCCACCAATCCGCATCCTTGCCCTTGTCGAGCATCACCTGCAGCGCCCCGACCCAGACGACCAGCAGCGCGAAGCCCACGCGGTCGATCGGCAGCCTGCGCGTCGGCGTCTCGCGGCTGGACAGCATCCGCCAGCAGACGACGGCGCAGACGATGCCGACCGGCAGGTTGATCAGGAAAATCCAGGGCCAAGTCCAATTGTCGGAGATATAGCCGCCCAGGATCGGGCCGCAGATCGGCGCCACCAGGGTGGTCATCGACCAGATGGCCAAAGCCGTTCCACGCTTTCGCGGCGGGAAGATCGAGATCAGCAGCGCCTGCGAGCCCGGGATCATCGGGCCCGACACGGCGCCCTGCACCACCCGGAAGAACACCAGCGAGCCCAGGCTGCCGGCGACACCGCACAGCAGCGAGGCGAGCGTGAACAGGATCACCGAGATAACGAAGGTCCGCACCACGCCGTAGCGCTGCATCAGGAAGGCGCTGACCGGCACGGAGATGCCGTTCGACACGGCGAAGGAGGTGATGACCCAGGTGCCCTGGTCGGCGCTGACGCCCAGATTGCCGGCGATGGTCGGGATCGAGACGTTGGCGATCGAGGAGTCCAGCACCTGCATGAAGGTGCCGAGCGCCAGCGCAATCGCGGTCAGCGCCAGCGGCCCGCCTTTGAGTGGTGCTGGACTCGCCGCCTGAGCGGCGGCATCGCTCACTTGCCGTTCCCGGCGGACGCCATCGACTGATTACCGCCATTCTCGGCGATGATCCGGTCGATCAGCGCGCCGACCTTGGGGTCGTCGCCGTCACTGTCCAGCCTGGGCAGCGGCTGGTTGCGCACCTTGTCGCCGACCCGCGGGCCGGACGTGTCGGAGACGTCGACATTGACGGTGGTCGACAGGCCGACGCGCAGCGGATTGGCCTTGAGCTCCTTCGGGTCGAGCAGGATGCGGACCGGCACGCGCTGGACGATCTTGATCCAGTTGCCGGTGGCGTTCTGCGGCGGCAGCAGCGCAAAAGCGTTGCCGCTCCCAGCCGCCAGACCGGCCACGGTCCCGTGATAGGTCACCTTGCCGCCATAGATGTCGGTCGAAACCGTCACCGGCTGGCCGACCCGCATGTCCTTGAGCTGGACTTCCTTGAAGTTGGCGTCGATCCAGACATCCTCGAGCGGCACCACCGCCATCAGCGGCGCGCCGGATTCGACATGCTGGCCGGGCTGCACGTTACGGCGGGCGACCACGCCGTCGATCGGCGCCTCGATCCGGGTGCGGCGCATGGCGAGCGCGGCACTGCGCAGCTTGGCGGCGGCGGACAGCACGTCGGGATGCCCGGCGACCGGCGTCGTGCCGAGCTGCGCCAGCACCTGGTCGAGCTGCGCCCGGGCCCCGACGAGCGACGCCTCCTGCGAGCTCGAATTGTCCTGGGCGTGGTTGAAGTCCTCACGCGATACGGCGCCGGTGGCTATCAGCGTGGCGCGCCGCTTGGCATCGTCCTGTGCCTTGCGGACATCGGCCTGCCGAGCGTCGATCTGGGCGCGCAGCTGGTCGGCCTGAGCCTGAAGCGCCTTCACGCTGCGCACCGCCTGCGCCAGCCCCGCCTCCGCCGACTGCATCGAAATCTGGGCCTCGGCCGGGTCGAGCTGGATCAGGAGGTCGCCCGGCTTCACCGCCTGAGTATCGTCGGCATGGAGCGCGATGACCGTGCAGTCATCGGCGATCAATCGTTCCGCCAAGTTGTCGAGCACGGCCACGCCCGCGTCGTCGGCACTCGTGACGCGCCGGAAGTCGACGACAACGAACTCGGCGCCGTCGAGGTGCCCGGTCATCGTGCGGTACGACCGTTCGGCAGCCGCGAAGGTGAGATGGCCTTGGAGCTCGAACAGCGCGATCCCCGCCCGCCCCCTCGCGAGCTCCTCGTTCTC